>NZ_CATVYQ010000037.1:0-23188 GCF_958348295.1 uncultured Holdemanella sp. | reverse complement strand
TCGATTGGTGTTTTTTATCAACATTGATGTATTAATTTTCTAATGTATTATACAACAAGAAGAAAAATAAAAAACAGCCATTAAGGCTGTATATTGTTTAAGTGGTGCCGACTATAGGAATTGAACCCACAACCTACTGATTACAAGTCAGTTGCTCTACCAATTGAGCTAAGTCGGCATAATTAATGTGGTGCAGAGAAAGGGATTTGAACCCTCACGCGATCTCTCGCACTGCCGCCTGAAGACAGCGTGTCTGCCATTTCACCATCTCTGCGACTGAGTGTATTATACTAAAAAAACAAACTATGCGCAACAAGAAAATGTGACCTTTTTAACAGTCACACTTCGAATATATATCAATTAGATTCAATAAGATTTCCACATTCTTTTCCATAGACTGAATGGGAACATACTCAAAACGTCCATGCGCATTTTCATATCCCGCTGATAAGTTAGGACATGGAAGCCCTCTATGAGATAAAGCAGACCCATCGGTTCCTCCTCTAAATGGTTCTGTTTGAGGAACAAGACCTACACTTTCGATGGCTTGTTTCAAATAAGGAATCATGAAAGGCACTTGATCAATCACTTCTTTTAAATTGCGATATTGAATTCTTTGCGTAATATCCACTGTACCTTGGCCATATTCTTTATTCAACATATCCACAATTACTTTTAATGTGTCATTTCGAATATCAAACTGCAAGCTATCATGATCACGAACATTGATTTCAATCTTGGCATACTCACAATCCCCATTAAAACTAACTATATGGTAGAATCCTTCTCTACCTTGAGTATATTGTGGTCTTTCTAATGCTGGTAGCTTATTTAAGAATTCATTTCCAATATCCACCGCATTTTTCATAATGCCCTTTGCGGTAGCTGTATGTACTGAAATACCATGGATTTCAATCGTTGAAAGACTCGCATTAAAGGTTTCATCCATATAATAGCCCAAATGATCTCCGTCTAAAGTATATGCGATGGGTGATTTAAAGCGTTTTAAATCCAAATCTTTTGCGAGTCCACTTACTTCTTCATCTGGTGTAAAAGCTACAGAAATAAAGTTATGTTTAATTTCTGGATGTTTCACTAAATATTCCAACAGTGTCATAACAGCTGCAATACTAGCCTTGTCATCACCTCCAAGTAGTGTTGTACCATCGGTTAAAACCAAATCCTGACCAATATATTGTTTCAGATTTGGAAATACTTTAGGCGACATCACAATATCTTTTTCTTTGTTTAAAACAATGTCATTTCCATCATAATTTTCTAGTACCCAAGGCTTTACATCTTTACCACTCGCATCTGGAGCTGTATCCATATGTGTCACAAAACCAATAGCTCTACCCGTTTTTACATTCGCTTCTAAAGATCCATATACTACACATGTATCTTTATCATAATATACATTAGTAGCCCCAATTTTTTGAAGTTCTTCATAGATGGCACTAGCTAAATCATGCTGACAAGATGTTGTTGGAACACTTGTACTATGTGGATTGGATTCTGTATTGATTCTTGCGTAACGCATCAATCTCTCTTTTACTTGTTCATAAAATTCTGTCATAAGGATTCTCCTTTTTTTGTATATTTTATTCTTTTTCAATGCAGATGAAAAGAAAAAAAGTACCTACGAGGACCATACAACAAAAAGAAATAACTCAAAAAATATAACCATAATCAAATAATCATAGCAAGAAAAACACAACTAAAAAAAGATGCATTTCTGCATGTACCAACATACAGATTTACATCTCTTTTGAATTTGAATATTTAACGAATATTTACAGACCCCAAACTAGGCCCCAAATGATTGCGCTAAAACCCTAAATGATTTTGGTTACCCTTTCCATAATCATAACTAGCACTTCTTTTTTCACTTTTTTATTTGAATTTTTACAAGTAACTTAGATGTCAAAGCCGAAGCTAGTAAAAAAGCGGTACATCCTGCTGTAAGTTTTCCAACGATCACAGGGACAATCATCTTTGGATTAACTCCTGCTGCAAAAGCAAGGTGATCTCCAAACGTAAATGATGCCGAAACAGCAAATGCAATATTTATGATTTTTGACTTTTCATTCATATCACCAATCATATTAAACATTGCTATATTGTTTGCCAAAGTTGCTATTAACCCTGCTGAGCCTACTTCATTCATTCCAAATGTTTTTCCTACTTTTGATAAAATACTACCAAATGTTTTTGTCATCCATTTCACCATTGGAAAAGCACCTATTAAAATAGTTCCGATCTGTCCACAAATTAAAAAAGAATTTTCAAGCGGGATTGTACCGTTAGAATCTTCTTCTACCATAACCCGAAACAGGGGAAAATGAATTCCTGTTTGATATTCAAACACTGCAATTGCTATAAAAATTGTAATTAATATCTTCAAACCTGTTCCAAATTTTTGAAATCTTTTCAGCATTTTTTCTGGCCAGACCCAAAGACCAATTACAATCAGCGCTGCCATCAAAATTACTGGAAGCATATTCCTAATGATCGATAAAAGACTCATCTTATAAGACATAAAATTCATTACAATTCCTCCGACCAAACATCCGATAGGTATTGTTATTATTCCTGCCAAAACACCTGCACCAAGATAAGGATAATCTTTTTCTTTCATCAAGGACATTCCTACTGGCAAAGTAAAAACTAACGTTGCTCCTAACATATTTGCTACTAATAACCCTGAGAAGTTTCCTACCGCATTATTCCCTGCAAGTTCCATTGCCAAAGGATATCCCCCTGTATCACTTGCAAGTAAGGTTCCCGCAAACATAGATGCATCAGCTCCTATCAGCTGATATATAGGTACAACAATTGGTTTTAGCACTATTGCTAAGACTGGTGCCGCCGCAATTACCCCTGCCATTGCCAGCATCATCGGTCCTATTGCATGAAATCCTTCCTCGAATTGTTGTCCATATCCCCATCGGTTTCCTTGGATTCTATCAACTGCTCCGATAAGCATAAAGATCATCATTATGAAAATAATTATCGAGTTCACAGACAAATTATTTATCCACATCTGTATACTTTCTATAAATTCACTCATATTTGTCTCCTCTGCAACACTTTATAAGGTTTCTTCTTCACATTTTACCATTTAAAAAAGGAGGTTCGGACTAATCCGCTCCTCCCCTCGCTGAAATAATTTCATCAATTATTCTCGACAGCTCTAATACCGTCTCGACACTATATTTACAATCACTTAATTCTTCTGGTTTTCCGTATCCATACTTACAACCAACAAATGGAATCTGATTATATCTGGCAGCCTCTTTATCATAACTTCGATCACCTACCATAACTGCAAGTTCTGGCTTTTCTCTCAGTAATAGTTCTTCCAGACTATACTTTTTGTTATTTTTTTCTGTAACCCCCTGGATCACATCAAAATAATCATTTACTTCTAATTTTCTTAAAATAACATCTAACTCCCATTTTGATGCATTAGAACAGATTGCCAACTTATATCCTTTTTCTTTTAACTCTTCTAACATTTGATGGATTCCTTCAAATGTTTTTGCTGACTCTTTCATTCCATCAATCCAATATTTCTGAATTAATGTTTTGAATATCTCCACTTTTTCAGATTGATTCTCTCCAAAGAAATATCTTACATCCTGCTCAAATGGAGCCCCGATCCGTTCTATAAATTCTTTATCCGAAAACCCAGTTTTTCCTACTTCTTCCAAGGCTTTTCTATATGCCTTTACTGCATATACTTCTGTCTTATTGATTGTGCCATCTACATCAAAAATAACAATTACTTTAGAAGATTCCAATTGCACATCCTAAAATGCATAAGACAAATATGCCAAGTATAATATAAATTGTCTTAACATTTTTATTGAACAGGGCTACACAAAGGAATGTGGCTCCTAACGGAAGAATTCCCGGGAAAATCTGATCGAAAATTGATTGTAATGTTGTTTCAGTTCCTGCCAATGTAAAACTTAGGGTTGTTTGTAACGAGACCATCGTTCCTATCATTGCACCTATTACTGTCATACCAAGAATGGATGCCCCCATGGAAAGCTTGTCCATCAAATGATTTTCTTCTGAATTCTCAAGGAATTTTGTTCCCATCTTATATCCATACTTTCCACCAAGAATTTTCGTAATAAAATGAATTGCTGTATATAACAGGAAGTAAATCACTGCGCCAAGAATGTTTCCGCTTTTTGCAAGCCCAATTCCAATTCCTGCGGCAATTACTCTAAATGTTCCCCAAAAGAAGGAATCTCCTATTCCAGACATAGGTCCCATCAGACCAACCTTTACATTATTAATAGAAGATGTATCAAAAGTATCTGATTTTGCATTTTCTTCTTCCATTGCCACACCAAGTGTCATAAGGAATGGAGAAACATGTGGAGTTACATTGAATGTTTCTGTATGTCTTTTCAACGCTGCATAAAAATCATCATCATTTGGATATATTTTACGCAATGGCTTTTCAATTGCATACATATATCCATACGCCATCATTTTATCAAAAGACCATGATCCCTGAATCGTAAATGATCTCCAGAAAATACTTCTATAATCCTTAGGAGTCATGATTTCCTTTTTTTCATTTATTTTGTCTAATTCTGTTCTTTTATTTTCTTCCATTAGAAATCATCCTCCTCTTCAAATTGCATATTATTTACTACAAGAAATGCGATACATAATCCTACAACTGCAACACCAATCACATCCATTCCAAGGTACATAACTGCTACAAATCCAAGGAAAAGGTATGGAAGTATTTTATTGTTAGACATAATTTTAATCAAAAGCGCAAGTCCTACACAAGAAAGTACTCCTGCTGCAACATTAAATCCATTCAGTACCACCTTAGGAATCATATTCAGTACACTATTAATTCCATCAGCACCGAAGAATAACGCGATGAAAACCAAAAGTGCTGAAGGGATTCCAATTGACAGTGGCACTACTGTTAAATGTAACAGGTTTGCTTTTTTCAGATTTCTCTCATCAAGTGCTCTTTCAATCTGTTTTCCTGCCCAACTTCCAGGAATCGCGTAACAGAAGTTTCTCCACAGCTGCAGGAATACAGACAGTGGTAATGCAAGTGCTACAGCTGCTCCTGTTCCTGCTCCTGTCTGAATTGCAATTGCAATACTTAAAATACTAGAAGCATATACTTCCGGTGGAACAGCACTTCCAACCATAATAGATCCCATAAACATTGATTCCAATGTTGCTCCAATAATTACACCTGTTTGAAGATCTCCCATAATCAGACCTACAATTGGACCTGTAAACAACGGTCTAGCCATCATAGATGCTCCAAACAACTGCTCATCCATTGCTGCAAGAAGAGCGACAATAGACACAAGAATTGCCGGTATTAACATGATATTTCCTCCTTCTAACTACTATAACGGTTTAGATTAAACTTTCTGCCATGACTTTTTTATCTGTAGGAACAGCTCTACATTCAACTTCTGCACCTGCCGCAACCATCTCATGAATCTGTTCTTTCTCTTTTTCAGATACTGCAAGAGACGGAGTGATCATTGTTCTTTCACTTGTCAGTTTCATATTACCAAGATTAACGTGATCAACATCTTTTACATTTTTCACTAGTTCTAACGCATCTGATGTATTATCAACAATCAGAAACAGCTTATATTTATCCGTCTTTGTTCCATTCAACAACGTAATCGCATCTTTCAGTGTTTTTACAACAAACTTCACGCCCGCCGGAGCAGCCATTTTCAATGAAGTGCTACGGAGTTTATCTGCTGCCACTGCATCATTTACTATCAGAATACAATCTGCTTTCAATGAATTTGTCCATGCAAAAGCAACTTGTCCATGTATCAATCTCTCATCTACTCTTAATAATTTAATCATTAGAAATCCTCCTCTATATCGCTATTTTCTTCAATCATTTTATTCAGATCTACAATTCCTTCTCTTCCCATCTGAATTGCATTTTTTATCAATTCATCTGTTGAAACATCTGAATTCAAATCCTGTGCCAGACTGATCAGTAAAGGAAGATTCAACCCTGTTATAATATGTACCTTCTCAGATTGAATGTATGAGGAAAACACATTAGCGACGCTTCCACCCATAATATCTGCAACAATAATCAGTTCATCTTCTTCATCCAATTCATGAATTTTCTTTTCTGCTTCTTTCTGCATATCAAACCCTGGTTCAACATATGCACTAATTTCTGAAATATCTTCATTTTCACCCATGATTAATTTTAATGTCTCCATAATCCCTGATGCAAATCTTTCATGAGTTGCTACTAATAATTTCCTCATACTATTCACTTCCTAATCTCATCTTAATTTTAGTACTTTACTGTTCTGTAATATCTTCTGATTTCCAGACTATGATTTCTTACATGCTCAAAATGTGCGCTAACTCTTTCAAGCTGTGCAGCCATAACAAGTGGTGAAACAAGTCCTCTTACGCTTGGATCAACTCCTTTAAGTTCATAATCCTTTGTATCCCATACCTGAACTACATCTGAATATTTTCTTACAAATTTTTCAACACGATCAAGTAATGGTCTTGTCTCATCTTCACCTTTGAAAAGCATAAAGCTCATATCTTTTTCAGTCATTTCCACTGTTCCATGGAAGAACTCTGCTGCATGGATAGATTTTGTTGCGATCCACTGCATCTCTTCAAGTACGCACATTGCGAAGCAATATGTTTCTCCCCATGTGTTTCCAGCTCCTACACACATATGGAATTTTGTATCTTTATGTTTCTCTGCAAATGCAAGAGCACGCTCGTCATTATCTTCTCTTACTTTCTGAAGTACTTCCGGCATCTGTTTCAGAGCATCAATAAACTTTTCATACTCTGGAAATTCTCCGTTGTTTTTCATGAATCTTGCACCCAGTGCAAAATACTG
This sequence comes from uncultured Holdemanella sp., assembly GCF_958348295.1. Classification (NCBI taxonomy): domain Bacteria; kingdom Bacillati; phylum Bacillota; class Erysipelotrichia; order Erysipelotrichales; family Erysipelotrichaceae; genus Holdemanella; species uncultured Holdemanella sp. Next base: position 16,278 of record NZ_CATVYQ010000037.1, on the reverse strand, counting down.
AATATAAATTTCTTCAACAAGATCATCATTGGATGCTGTTCTGTTTTCAAACACATAATCTGCATACTCAGTAAGTGGGCATTCCTTTTCACCTACAAGAACGATTACTGTTGCACCAACTTCTTTTGCATATTTTGCTGCATTGATTGTCTCTACTGTTGTTCCTGAAAGAGATGCTGTAATTACAACAGAATCTTTTGTGAGTTGTTTTGGTTTGGCTGTAACTAGTTCTGCTGCAATTTCATAATACCAAGGAATTGTTGAATTTGTCTTAATGAGATAAGATAATGGGCTTGCCATCGCATAAGTTCCACCAGTTCCCACAAGATAAAGGTTCTTATATCCCTTCTCACAAATAGCATCTACTGCCTGATTGATTTCTTCAATATTGTTTACTGCCTGAGTTAATACTTCATTGTAAGTTTTGTCTTCATATCCGTACATGTTCTGATTCCTCCATAATCGAAATAATAATTTTAACTTTATGCGCATAGCTTAGTGCTGCAACCACTTCGCACTTTGAGTATACCACGCTATTTTTGCTGTGTCAACCACTTTTATTTTTTATTATACAAATTTTGCTTTTTAGGTTTCTTTTTCTATCCCGAGTTTGACAGTTGAAAAAGTAAAAAGTGCTAGAAAGCCTTTATTCAAGGTTTAATCTAGCACTTTCGTTTTTTGAAATGTTGTATGTGATTTCTATTTTGAAAATTTTTTTACTATTTTGTTTAAATCACTTGGTCTATAGTACTTTCTGTTTAGTTGTAGCTCGAAACATCTTTCTAATGCATCTAATGCCTGACTTCCACTATAGATGGATTTGTAGTACATGTCATCCATATTTACTACATTCATATTTCGTAATGTTTTTATTAGGTTTGATGTTGTTACATGAGTTAAGTTGTCATCCAACTTGCACTCCATAAGCCTGTATATAAGTAGTGCAGTGTAGCAGATCAAGAAATGTGCACGAATTCTTTCTGGCTTTCTCAAGAATACTGGTCTTGCATCGAAATTAGTCTTCATGATTCTAAAACAGTCTTCGATTTTGTATCTATTTTGAGCTACTGCTAGGATGTCTTTGGCTGAATCGTCAAGGTTTGTTGCGACGGCATAGAATCCATCGTATTTTTCTTCTTCATGGATTTTATCCATATCCAACACATAATTAGCTGTATCAGATGATGTATTCTTAAGGAATCGACGTATATCGTTGGGTCCTTTTTTTATCTTTTCAGGATCTTTAAGTCTTAATAACTTTTTAGCACGTTCAAGCTGTCTTTCGCGGATAGTCCTTTGGTATTCCATCATCTTTCTAGAGAAAGTGACAATGATATATTGATGTAATGTTCCTTTGGCTTTTACTTTTTTTGTTCGACCGTTCTTGTACACTTTTTCTTCATAAAGTCCTGTATCCATGGCCGTGTTGGCGGGAATCACTTTATAGGCAAAATCATTGTATAGACTTAGATTGTTTGCGTCTTTTTTATTAAATGTTCGCATTTCTTTCAATGTGATCGCATCGTCATTTGACAATAGACGGTAGTTTGAATCATTGAATACGATATCTTTGATCTCTTGCCCAAGTTTTTTTACTGACTGTGTAACGATATAAGCTCTACCACCCATATCATTGAATTTACGGATATTGTAGGATCCAAGTCCTGCATCCGCACAATATATGAACTTTTTGTTTCCGGTAATTTTTATAACTTCTTTTTCAAGTGGAACGGCAGTAAGCTGTTCATTTGTGTTTCCTGGATGAATACACATAGAAATAGGGATTCCACGGCTATCCATGATAAGCCCCATTTCAACAATAGGAGATGTCTTGTTTTCCTTACTGATTCCGAACTGACGAAGTCCAAGGATAATTTCTCCAGTAACTTCGTCAACAATCTCCTCATCAGGCTTTTCTGTTTCAAAGAAATAGTTTGTACAGTCATAGTACATAACTGAAGTATCTCGTTTAACGATGTTTTCGGAATTGTCAAAAAGATGTTTTAAATATTGGTCACTGTTTCTGTCTAGAATATCCAAGAAACGAATCATATGTTGGTATTCAACCTGAGGTTTTTCATAGTATGTATCAAGTTTATCGTATGTTCCATATTTACTGGCAGGATCCAGAATCCTTGCATAGGTAAGAAACTGACAGATTTTATTACAGTCGTAGGTGATCTTTCGGTCAGAAGAAACGGATTTAAAAAAATCAGACAGATTCAATTTGGCATAGATATCCTTAAGATACAGATATCCAATGTTCAAACTAGTAGAATTCGAACAAGGAGAATCAGTAGAAGGGATTCTTTCATTAAAGTCCATAGTAACAACGAATTCAGATCTGCCAGAACGATATTCCTCATTCATTTTTTTTACTTCGTTTTTAGCGTATTCCAAAGGATCATCCGTTATAAGAAGAAGTTCGGAATGTTTACCTAATCTTTTGATATTTTTGGTTGTCGTTTTTTTACCATTTCTAAATCCCTGCTGAATATAGTAAGTAGGATCTTTAAGTCTTTTATCATAATACAGTTTCATAGAAGCAGCCATCCTTTACAACTATCATATCACAATTACAACACATACAACAGTAAAAAATAAAAATTTGACGAAAAAAAAGCCGTACATAAACGACATTTGGCTATTTTAGCTATGAGCAAGTGTTAAGCCCCCAAATATACCACACTATTTTTTGTTATGTCAACCACTTTTATTTTTTGTTATACAAATTTCGCTTTTTAGGTTTCTTTTTCTATTTTTGTTTGGTATAATAAGCTCAGAAAACCTTATTTTTTACTTTTTGTGCTACACCGTGTCTAGTAATTCTGTTATTTTAGGAGATATAACTATGGATCTTTCATACCAACAACTTGCAGAAATTATACGAGAAAAAATCAACAGCAATGAATATGTTTTTGGTCTTGCTCTTCCTTCTGAGCGTGAATTAGCAAAATCTTTTGATGTAAGCCGTTCCGTAGTTCGCTCAGCAATTGAACAGCTGTGTACTGAAGGTATTTTAAAAAAATATCATGGAAAGGGAACTTACATTATGCTAAAAGATATTGATGATTCTTTCAAGCATTTTAAAGGTATGAGTGAGTTGCTAAAGAAATTCGGCTATGACTCTTCCAGTAAAATTTTAAATACAAGGACTCGAAAAGCCGGTTACAAATTTTCAAAGATTTTCAATGTATCAGAAGATACGGAGATTTTTCAGGTGCTTCGACTTCGTCTCGGAAATGAACAACCTATATCTATTGAAAATACTTATATTTTACATGACAGTATCCCTGATATTGAAAATATTGATTTTCAGATTTACTCTTTGTATGATCTTTTTCGAACCAATAATATAAAGATTCATGATATTAGCCATGCTTTTTCTACAACAAAAGTTCATAACACGGACGCACGTTTTCTTAATTTGGAAAATGATACTTCTGTTATTTACGTTGATATTACATCCTCGCTGATTGATAACCAGGTTGTCGAATATACGGAAGTTCTTGTACGGCCTGAATTCAGCAAATATTATACGGATGGCATTTTCAAAAACGGTATTTATCAAGTAAATGCACAGGTTGTTATATAATTTTTTAGAGAGGATTTACAACAATTATGCCTAAGATTTATCAGCTTCTAACAGATGAAATTGAAGAATTTGTTTTGCAATATATCAATGAACATCAATTAAAACCACATGACAAACTTCCAACTGAAAGAGAACTTTCCACATCGTTAAATGTAAACCGAATTACACTTCGTAATGGTTTGCAGAAACTGATCGACAAGGGAATTATCTATAGTCATCGTGGAAAAGGTTATTTTGTTTGTCCCAAAAAAATAAATCGGACATTGTGTTATTTCAGTTTTCCCGAAGCAGATAGTCTGTTAAAAGACCATTCTTATAAAGCCGAAGCTCAAAATTTCTTACCAACAATTATGAGCAATATTATTCATAATTTTTTATGTATAACAAATGATTATAATATTACTATTTCGTCTTCTCTTGAAAGTGTTGATGAAACAATCATCGCTTTTTCTTGTGATGCAATAAAAAATGAATATAATACCATTTACCCTAGTTTGTTTCAGATGAAAGAAATCCCACCAACCTTAGTACAATCTTTTTTCATACGAATTTATGAAAATGAGGCTCTTGATTCTTTATCTTTAATTACAAAGCAAACCTTAACTGAGCTTTTACAATTATCTGAAGAAGACACTTTACTTCTTGTAACAAACTTTATATCTGAAGATGATATTCCTATTGCCTGCACAGTTTCTGTATGTGTTGGAACTCGGTTAAACCTGATTGGAAATATTCATTCACCAAATTAAAAAAGAGAGATCACTGTGTGATATGCTCCCATAAGATAAAAGTCTGGACAAGTTCTGGACTCTTTTTTTATGGAAACAAAAAAAGACTGGAATTTTCATCCAGCCTTTGCCATTAGAATAATCCTACGATTTTACCGTCTTCATCCACATCCATGTCTAATGCACTTGGATGTTTTGGAAGTCCTGGCATTGTTAATACTTTACCTGTTAATGCAACAATGAAGCCTGCACCTAAACTTGGGCGTAATTCACGAACTGTAATTCTAAATCCTGTAGGACGACCCATTACTTTACCATCATCTGATAATGACATTTGTGTTTTAGCCATACAGATTGGTAATTTATCCCATCCTAATTCATTGAATTTCGCAATTTGTGCTTGTGCCTCTTCTGTAAAGTCAACACCATCTGCACCATATACTTTCTTGGCAATGGTTTCCACTTTTTCTTCAATTGTCTTATCCAAATCATATAATGGAGCATAGTTATTTTCTTGATCACATAACGCAACTACTTTATTCGCTAAATCAATAGCACCTTCGCCACCTTTAGCCCATACTTGTGATAATGACATTGGGTGGTTATTATCTTCACACCATTTTTCTAATGCAGCTACTTCAGCCGGTGTATCTGTCGCAAATTCATTGATTGCAACAATGTATGGTAAACCAAATTGTTGTACAGTATCAATATGTTTAGCTAAGTTTTCACATCCTGCAAGCATTGCTTCTACATTTTCTTCTTTTAGATCTTCTAAGGCAATTCCGCCATGTTGTTTTAAGGCACGAATTGTCGCAACAATCACAACCGCATTCGGTTTAAGATCAGCCAATCGACACTTGATATCCAAGAATTTTTCAGCTCCTAAATCCGCACCAAATCCAGCTTCTGTAACTGTATAATCTGCAAGTTCTAGACATGCCTTTGTGGCAATGACAGAGTTACATCCATGCGCAATATTCGCAAATGGACCACCATGAATCAATACTGGATTGTGTTCAAGTGTTTGAACAACATTAGGCAATACAGCATCCTTCATAACCATAGCCAATGCACCTTCAATACCTAGATCATGTACATATACAGGCTTATCATCATAAGTATATGCCACAAGCATTTTTCCAAATCTTTTCTTTAAATCCATTAAATCATCTGCCAAACATAAAGCTGCCATGATTTCACTTGCGACAGTAATATTAAATCCATCTTTACGTTCAACTCCATTGGCTTTTGCACCACAGCCAATTGTAATATTACGCAAAGTACGATCATTCATATCTAAACAACGTTTGAATGTTACTTTTTCAGGATCAATATTCAATTCATTTCCCTGATGAATCACATTATCTAAGCATGCACTAACTAAGTTATTGGCTGTCGTAATCGCATGCATATCTCCCGTAAAGTGAAGGTTGATATCTTCCATTGGTACAACTTGGGCATAGCCACCACCTGTAGCTCCACCTTTTAATCCAAATACTGGACCTAAACTTGGTTCACGTAAAGCCATCATCGTTTTCTTACCTAAACGATTTAAGGCATCCCCTAAACCAACTGTTGTCGTACTCTTTCCTTCTCCAGCCTTAGTAGGGTTAATTGCTGTGACTAATACTAATTTTCCATGAGGATTATTTTCAATAGATTTTAAATAGTCAAAGGACAATTTAGCTTTATATTTTCCATAGTGTTCCAAACTATCAGCAGGAATCCCAATTTTTGCGGCAACCTTTTCAATCGGTTCCATGACGCATTCTTGTGCAATTTCTAAATCTGTTTTAGCCATTTTACATATCCTTCTTTCCAATATCGTTTCTATGAAATAAATCTTTGCAGTGAATTTTTTCTAATTCTTTATATGTATGATCAAATGCAGTCTGTAAGTCATCCTCTAAAGTAACGACCATTAATACACGTCCTCCATCTGTGACTAATCCTTCATCTGTCATTTTTGTTCCCATGTGGAAAACTAAACCATCTACATCATCTACACCTGTAATCAAAGATCCTTTTGTAGAGCTTGCAGGATAGTTTGTACTTGCTAAAACAACACCATGACTAACTTTATCTGTCCATTTTAATTCAACTGGTCTATTGTCCATTAAATCTAAAATAGCTTGTACAAAATCACTTTCTAAACGAGGCAAAATAACTTCGGCTTCTGGATCTCCAAAACGTGCATTAAATTCAATGGTTTTGATGCCTTTTTCTGTCAACATCAATCCACCATATAAGAATCCAGTGAATGGAACACCCTCTTTAACCATAGCACTTGCCATTGGTTTCATAATCTCATTCATTGCCTCATCAATTATTTCAGAAGTAATCTTTTTAACTGGACTATAAGATCCCATACCACCTGTATTTGGTCCTTTATCTCCATCAAATACACACTTGTGATCTTGAGCTACTTCTAAAGGTACAACTGTTTCGTTATGCACTAAACAAATTAAAGAAAATTCAAATCCAAACAAGCATTCTTCAATAACTACTGAATTATTTTCAATCGCAAAGGCAATATCTAATGCTTCTTTAGCCTGTTCTAATGTAGAAGCTACTGTAACACCTTTTCCAGCTTTTAAGCCATCTTCCTTAATAACAATAGGAGCCCCTTGTTCTTGTACGTATGCCCATGCAGATTCTAAATCATAGAATGTTTTATAAGCTGCCGTTGGAATATTATATTTTGCCATGATCTTTTTGGCAAAATCCTTACTTGATTCGACTTGAGTCGCCTTTTTATCGGGCCCAAAAATCTTTAGACCTTCCTTTTTAAACGCATCTACAACACCTAGAGCTAAAGTTGCCTCAGGACCTACGATGGTTAAATCTACATTTCTTTCTTTTGCCAAAGTAACAAGACCATCTACATCGTTGTCTTTTACATTGACACATTCTCCAATTTTTGCCATTCCAGGATTTCCTGGAGCACAAATCAACTCATCACATAAAGCTGAACGTTTACATGCATACGCAAGTGCGTGTTCACGTCCGCCCTTACCGATAACTAGTATTTTCATTGCGTTTTAATCTCCTTTTTCTTTACCTTTCCATCATAACAGAAAAAAGACCATTATGGGTCTTTATTCACAAATTTTTTAACAGAAAAAGGGTAGAAATATACTTTCCACCCTCTATTTATTAAACTTTTAAGAATTGTGCTACATCTAACACGAAAATTGTGGCTCCACCAACAGTAACTTCCACAGGAAAACTTGCGTAACGCCCAATATCATAACTAGCTGTACTAGGTACAATTTCCGTTCGCTTACTTGAATATTCCTTGATGATATCAATAGCTGCTTCTACTTTTTCGTCTTCACAACCAATAATCAACGTTGTATTGCCTGCGCGAAGGAAACCACCAGTTGTTGCTAATTTAGTAACAGAAAAACCATTCTTATTTAGTGCATTGCTTGCCACTGGACTATCATCATTTGATAAAATTGCTAGGATAAGTTTCATAGTGCTTCCCCCACCTTTCTAAAGTTATTATATAAAAATTTATGCATAACTACAACACCCAAAAAGAATCAGAATCTTTATAACATTTCTATATATTTCATGTATAATAGATATAGATTTTAAAAGGGGATAAATATGTTAAGGGAATATTATTTTTTATATGTAAAAAAGACAGTGCAACATCTTTTGAGGTCATACAATGACTAAAAAAAGAAGAAGAATTACATTTGGCAATAAATTAATCATATTTTTATTTATATGTATTATTTTTCTACTATGTTTTGCATTTAAAAATCCTATTTTGCTATATTCTTCAAATCCAACAGTGGAATTAAATCAAAAATACGATCCAAAGACAAATATCCAACAAGTCTTTTTCCATTCGGATTCAAAGGTAAAAATTTCTGGAGATATCAATACGGAAAAAATTGGTGATTACACAATCACTTATCAAATAGGGGACTACAAAAAAACATGCAAAGTATCCGTAAAGGATGCTCTGGCACCAGAATTAAAAGTTAAATCCTATAAAACAGATATGAAGCAAACCATAAAACCAGAATTATTTGTTGAAAGTGTTAAGGATGATTCCAAGGTTTCTTTATCTTTTAAAAATAAACCTACGAAAGCTAAAAAACAAACTGTAGTCATTATCGCAAAAGATGAATATGGTAATAGTACATCAAAAGAGGCTGAATTAACATTGGCTAAAGACACCAAAAAGCCTGTTATAAATAAAAAAAGCATCACTGTTCATGCAAATTCAGAACCAAATTATAAGAAATCTATTCAAGTAACTGATAATTTAGATTCAAATCCAAAAGTTAAAATAGATGCTTCAAAAGTAAATATCAAAAAAGAAGGTACGTACAAATTATTTGTTACTGCAACGGACCGTTCAGGAAATAAAGCGAAAGCTACAATAAAAGTTATTGTAGAACACCCTCGCAAAGTAATATATCTAACATTCGATGATGGGCCTAGTGAAAATACAGATAAGATATTAAAAATCTTAAAAAAATATAAAATAAAAGCTACATTCTTTGTAACTGGAAATAATCCAGATTATAATAGTTCAATAAAAAAAGCAGCTAAACAAGGAAACACAATTGCACTTCATACATATACACATGACTATGCAACAGTCTATTCTTCAACTACTGCTTATTTCGAAGATTTACAAAAAGTTAGTGATATGGTTAAACAAATCACAGGTAAAGCACCTAAATATATTCGTTTCCCTGGCGGATCAAGCAACAAGGTTTCAATGAAATATTCTCAGGGAATCATGACCGCACTTACTAGTATGGTTCATGAAAAAGGCTATGAATATTTTGATTGGAATTGTACTAGTTCAGATGCAGCTGCAGCTACAGTTCCAACGCAAGATATCATCAATAGCTCGACAAATTGTGATTATGATCAAATTATGCTTTTATTCCATGATTCGTCTCCTAAAACAACAACGGTTGAAGCTTTACCAGCTATTATTGAAAACTATAAAAGCCGAGGATATGCCTTTAAAGCTATTTCAGATGATACTCCTGAATTCCATCATGGAGTCAATAACTAAGTCAGCAAATGCTGGCTTTTTTTATGAAAAAATCGAAGGAATTACCCTTCGATTACTGCTTTATAGTATTTTAATAAATCTTGCATCAATTCAATACTTTCTTCTACCTGTTGTTCGTTCATCACAACAACTTTTGTATAATTATGCAATAAAATTGGTCTAGAAACATTATATGTTTCAGCTAAATGGTTAACCCAGTCTTCAGCTTCTAAACCTTGCTGTTTTGTGATAACACCTTCTGATACAATTACACCTTTTACACCTGCAAGAGATACGGGAACACTCCATTTAATAAGACCTGCATGACAAGCATACTTTTGTGGTTCATTCGATTTTAAAGCTCCTGTATAATTTTCAAATGTACATTCATCACATTGGCGTAATGCAGATGAACTTGTTTTTAAACATTTACAAAAAAAGTTTTTCTCCTTCGCACTGCTAATTTCTGTTTCGTCTTGCACAAAATAGCATCTTAATCCAGTAATATGGTAATACGCATCCATTACCTTTTTGATTGCTTCTTTAGGCAACATAATATAACACCTCAAATCCTTTTCTCACCTTAATTAAATCACTTTCGGTGATCGATTTCAAGGAATTTGTAAGCCTTTTCAGTTATATTTTGAGCATTTTAAAACCAGATGTTTTCATCTGGTTGTATTAATTATCTTTTATTTTATGAAATGCATGCTGTGCTGCAATGGCACCATCATTACATGCTGTAACAACCTGCCTTAAATCTTTATCAATGACATCTCCTGCTGCATAAATACCAGGTATTTTTGTTTGACAATTCGCATCTACTACAACATAGCCACGCTCATTTAATATGCCTAAATCTTGTACACAATCCGTATTAGGATCTTGTCCAACATAAGGGAAGATACCTGAACATTCAACAACTTGTTTTTCATGAGTATCCACATTTTCAAGTTCAATACCCGATACTTTTCCTTCTAAACTAAGAATTTGAACAGGAATATGCTTCTTAATAACATGAATTTTCGCATTCTCTTCAATTTGCTTTTGAATATGCTCTTCTGCTCTAAAAATGTCTCTACGAATCACAATAGTAACACTTCGCGCAAGTCCTGCTAAATAAATAGATTCTTCTAATGCTGAATTTCCTCCACCGATAACAACAACATCTTTATCTCTAAAAAACGCACCGTCACAAACTGCGCAAAAAGAAATTCCATGACCAAGATTTTCTTTTTCACCAGGAATATCCAACAATCTTTCTTTTGTTCCTGTCGCAAGAATTACGGCTTCCCCACGTACTATATTTCCATCACTTAGATATACATTTTTATTTTCATCAATTTTATTAACTTCACCATACGCATATTCTGCTTGAAAAGAGGTAGCCTGTTCAAACATATCCATCGCAAGTTGCGTTCCTTCAATTTCTTTAACGCCTGGATAATTACTGATTTTATTTGTCTTAATCAACTTTCCTCCTGGCGCCCCATTTTCTAAAATCAATGTTTTAAGTCCTGCTCTTGAACCATATAATGCTGCACTCAATCCTGCTGGACCTGCACCAATTATCACCAAATCGTATTGTCGCTCCATATGTGATCCTCCTTACATAATGTCACTAACTGCATTAAATCATCAATAACTTTACATGGCTTTGCTTTTTCTAAGGCTTCACGTTGTTTTGAATCTATGCTAAATCCTACAGAATAAGCAGCCATATTTTTTGCGGCTAAAATATCCGCAACATTATCACCAACATAGATACAGTCATCATGACTAGTATGTAATAAGTTACATGCTTCAATCAAGCCAGATGCACTTGGTTTAGGTTCTGGTAAATTTTCTTTTCCCAACACAACATCAAAATACATGTCTAATCCTGATTGTTTTAATCCTCTTTTTACCACTTCAATACGTTTGTTTGAAACAACAGCACATTGTATATTTTCCTTTTTTAATCCTTCAAGCATCTCTTTGGCATGAGGGATTTCTTTTAATAAGTCTTTATGAAGCGATTTATTGATAGCTTGATAACGATCAATAATACTTTGAACTTGATCTTTTGGAAAATACTTTGAAAAAGTAACTTCAAGTGTGGGTCCAAAAAATGTATACAATTCTTCATTTGACAATTCATAATCTGGTTTAAGTTCTTTAAATACTCTTCTAAATGTTTCAAAAACCAATTGTTGTGAATCAATCAATGTTCCATCTAAATCAAATAACACAACAGGCTTTTTCTTCCAATGAAATGTTTTATGAAATACACCTATTAAGCCAAGACAACCAACAACCATTAAAGCTAAAGATACTAGTTGCGCTGTACGTAATCCAAATACCATTAATGAGTCTGTACGCATTCCTTCAATCACAAAACGTGTAATGCCATACCAAACCATGTACATAAATCCGCAGTCACCGCGTCTTTTATACCAATATTTACGGAAAATAAATGTAATAAACAAGAATCCTAATAGATTACATACACTCTCGAATAAAAATGTAGGCATACGGTATGCTCCATCAATAAACATTTGATTTTTAATAAATGCTGGATAATGCGCAAAGAAACTTTCGGATACGATTCCACCATAGGCTTCTTGATTCATAAAATTGCCCCAACGCCCAAATGCTTGTGCAAGTAAAACGGTTGGCATGATTAAATCAAACATTCTTAAAAATGAAATATTGCGTTTTTTAAAAAAGAATAAACTGAATATAAAACCTGCAATCAATCCTCCATGGATAGCTAATCCGCCATTCCAGATGGCAACAATTTCATTTATATGTTGAGAATAATAACTCCATTCAAAAATCACATACCAAGTTCTTGCTCCCAAAATTCCTATAAATAACATAGGAACGACATAATCGTCTAAAACCTCGGGCGCATATCCCCATTTTTTCATTGATTTTTGGCATAATAAATAGGCACACAATGCTCCTGTTAAAATTAAAACGGCATACCATGCAATTTCAAAAGATCCAAAAGAAACAAAAATTTTAGTGTTCGGAAACAGATGCATCAAATTCCTCCTTCTTGTTTTCGGATATTTGCGATAGTACTCGCTCTTCAAATTCTTTAGCTGAATCTAAGCCATCTTTCAACAATAAGAAGTTTGTTACGGCTGTTTCAATAACAGATGACATTGGTCGTCCTTGTGAAACTGGAATTGTCATCTTTAAAATTTTGATTCCTAGAATTTCATTATATTCCTTTTCTTCAATTCCAACACGATCATATTCATAAGAATCATTGAATGGTTCTAAATCGATTTGAAATTCAATTTGAGTTTCATGGGCAACAGCTCCTACTCCATACATGCGAGAGACATTGATAATTCCCACACCTCTAAGTTCCATAAAACCTTCAAGCATTGGTGTCGTTCTTCCTATCAATTCATCATGTATTTTGTAACAATCAATACGATCATCACCTACTAATTGGTGTCCACGTTTAATTAATTCCAACGCAATTTCGCTTTTTCCCATTCCACTTCTGCCTGTAATTAATACTCCTACACCAAATACTCGTACAAGTTCTCCGTGAATAACTACAGATTCTGCAAGACATTCATCTAAGTAGTTCGTAATACTTACGATTGCGTGGGAAGTTTGATGTTCTGTTTTAAATATAGGGAAGTTTTTGCGCTCGGCAATCTCTTTTAAAACAGGTGGACATTCATGACCATGCGCAATCACAATACATGGCGTATTATCTCCTGTTAAAAATTCAAAGGAACGACGTTGTGAAATTTCATCCATTTGTTCTTCAATATAACCGATTTCTTTATCCCCAAGCACTACGAGTCTTTTTGTTTGGGTATCTGGAAAATAGCCGGCTAATTCTAATCCCGGTCGATTGGTATCAGCTAGAACCAAAGGGCGATTTAACGAATTTGAATCTCCTGTCACAATAGTCCACATGAATTTTTTTGCTAAATCACGAACAATTACTTTTTCCATGGTCTCCTCCTTTTTCTAATAATGGTTTTAAATATTGGCCTGTATAGCTTTCTTTACATTCTGCAATCTTTTCCGGTGTTCCCGTACAAATGACAGTACCTCCACCTTCTCCACCTTCAGGTCCCATATCTATAATTTGATCCGCACATTTGATTACATCTAAGTTATGTTCAATAACTAATACTGTATCTCCATGTTCGACCAAACGTTGTAAAACTTCAATCAATTTTTTTACATCATCACTATGTAATCCTGTTGTAGGTTCATCAAGCACAAATAAAGTCTTGCCTGTTGCTTTCTTCTGTAGTTCACTAGCCAATTTAACACGTTGTGCCTCACCACCTGATAAAGTTGTAGCGCTTTGACCTAATTTTATATAAGAAAGTCCTACATCATTTAGAGTTTGTAATTTATGTTTGATTTTTGAAACATTGCTAAAGAATTCCAATGCCTCTTCAACCGTCATATCCAATACATCCGCAATTGTTTTACCTTTATAATGAACTTGTAATGTTTCTTCATTATAACGTTTTCCACCACATTGATCACAAGGTACATAAACATCTGGTAAAAAATGCATTGAAATACGCAAGATTCCATCACCTTGACATGCTTCACATCGTCCACCCTTCACATTGAATGAAAAACGTCCTTTATCATATCCGAGCATTTTTGCTTCTTTTGTCTGCGCAAACAAGTCACGAATATCATCAAATACCCCTGTATAAGTAGCTGGATTTGAACGTGGTGTCCTTCCAATTGGGTCTTGGCCAATCTCTACAATTTTATCAATATTTTCAATTCCTTGAATTTCTTTACATACTCCCGGTTTAATTCTTAAGCGTCCTAGCGCATGTTGTAAACCATGTGTTAAAACTTCTGTAACTAATGAAGATTTTCCACTTCCAGAAACCCCAGTCACAACCGTAAATGTTCCTAACTTAATCGTTACATTTACATTTTTTAAATTGTTCTGGCAAGCTTTTACAACCTTTAGCTTCTTACCATTACCCTTACGACGTGTCATAGGTACTTCAATTCTTTTGCGTCCACTTAAATAAGCCCCTGTAATCGAATTTTTATTCTGCATAATTTCTTCAGGTGTTCCAGCTGCAACGATTTGTCCTCCATGAACGCCAGCTCCAGGACCTACATCTACAATATAATCACTGGCTCGCATTGTATCTTCATCGTGTTCTACGACAATCAAAGTATTGCCTAAATCACGCATATCTTTTAATGCACCAATTAAACGATCATTATCTCTTTGATGTAATCCAATACTAGGTTCATCTAAAACATACATAACGCCAGTTAAACGTGAACCAATTTGAGTTGCCAAACGAATACGCTGTGCCTCTCCTCCTGATAATGTTGATGCCAAACGATCTAGTGTCAAATAACTTAGACCGACATGATTTAAGAATGAAAGACGATTTTTTATTTCTTTTACAACCAATTCTGCAATCTTAGCTTGCGTTGGTGTTAGTTCTAATTCATCCATAAACTGAATGGCTTCACGAATACTCATTTTTGTCCATTCGTAGATGTTTTTTCCACCCACAAGCACAGATAATGCCTGCTTATTTAAACGTGCACCATGACATTTTGGACATAGTGCATCGGTCAAGAATGATCCATACCATTCTCGTGACATGGTTGAAGTTGTTTCCATATATCTTCTTTCAATCATAGGACAAACACCTTCAATATATTCAAGCTTTGTCGAAACCGTTCCAGAACGAGAATTCAACTGATATGCGATTGGTACATCTGAACCATATAATAAATAGTTAAGTTTCTTTTTAGGTAGATCCTTGATTGGTGTATCCATATCAATTTCATAATATTTAATTAATGCATGAATTCTTTGCCATTCAAGATTCTCTGTATTCACAATATTTTTATAATAGTGAATTCCACCTTGGGCAATTGATTTTGTATCATCTGGAATTAATAAAGATAGATCTACTTTCTGTGTAATACCAAGTCCTTTACATTCTGGACAAGCTCCAAATGGTGCATTAAATGAAAATAATTTTGGTTCTAATTTAGGCACAGAAAAACCACAAATTTTACATGCATAATTGCTTGAAAATAAGGTTTCAGATTCTTTCGTTAATAAGATGGCTAAACCATCACTTAATTTTAATGCCGTTTCTAATGAATCATGAAAACGTGAACGATCTTCACTCTTTACAATACGATCCACTACAACATCAATAGTGTGTTTTTTATTCTTATCTAATGGTTCGAGCTCTTCAAGATATTTGATTTCGCCGTCAACACGAACACGAATATATCCTTCTTTCATTAGATTATCAATTAAATCTTTATGTGTACCTTTCTTTCCTTGAATTACAGGACTTAAAATAGTACATCTTGTTTTATCAGGTAATTCCATGATTTTATCAATCATTTCCTTAATTGTATTACCAGTAATTGGAATATGGTGATCAGGACAATAAGGTACACCTATACGTGCATATAATAAACGTAAATAATCATAAATTTCGGTTACCGTTCCTACAGTAGATCGTGGATTGTTTGATGTTGTTTTTTGATCTATAGCGATGGCTGGTGAAAGGCCATCAATTTGATCAACATCAGGTTTTTCACTATTACCAAGAAATTGTCTGGCATAAGCAGATAGAGATTCCATATATCGACGTTGTCCTTCGGCATATATTGTGTCAAAAGCTAAGGAAGTTTTTCCACTTCCAGATACGCCGGTCATAATGACTAATTTATCTTTAGGTATTTTTAAACTTATATTTTTAAGGTTGTTTTCACGAGCGCCTTGTATTGTTATATACTTTTGGTCCATAATAAACCTCCTATGCACATTATTATACCATAAACATTTAATCATTATTTATGAAATAATACGCAAGAGAAGGCAAAAAAAAAGGACCCGGCAGCTAGCTATCTTCGCAGGGGCAAGCCCAACT
>NZ_CATVYQ010000036.1:0-23324 GCF_958348295.1 uncultured Holdemanella sp. | reverse complement strand
CGTTGTATGAGTGTTGATTTTAGCTTTATATCCTAATTTATTAAATGTGTCTTAAACGCAAAAAAAGAATCTCAAGCAAGATTCTTTTATCAAAAAATATAATTATTTAAATTAGATATCCATATCTTTTTGAGCAGCTGTAACAATAGCCATCTTGTAGATTTCATCTGAAGTACATCCACGAGACAAGTCATTGATTGGTGCATTCAATCCTTGTAAGATTGGTCCTACTGCTTCATATCCACCTAAACGAGCGGCAATTTTGTATCCAATGTTTCCACTTGATAAGTTAGGGAAGATAAATGTATTTGCGTGTCCAGCAACTTTTGAATTTGGAGCTTTTAATTTAGCAACTTCTTCACTTACTGCACAGTCAAATTGCATTTCTCCATCAATATCGAAATCAGCAATACGACGTAAACGATCGCTTGCTTCAGTCATCTTAGCAACACATTCACCTTTTGCACTACCCATTGTTGAATATGATAATAATGCAACTTTTGGTTCTACACCAAATTGACGAGCTGACTTAGCTGTTTGCATTGTGATTTCTACTAAATCATCTGTGTTAGGGTTGATGTTAATTGAGCAGTCACCCATGATCAATTGGTTTTCTTCTTTAATTAAAATGAAGCAAGAAGAAACTAATTTGTTTCCTGGAGCTGCTTTTACTAATTGTAATGCTGGACGTACAGTATCCGCTGTAGAATATGTAGCACCACCTAATAATCCATCAGCATATCCCATTTGAACTAACATAGTTCCAAAATAGTTTGTGCTCTTCAATGCTGTACGAACTTTTTCTTCATCCATTTTACCACGACGTAACTCAACCATTTTACGAACCATTTCATCCATATGTTCGAAATTATTTGGATCGATTTGTTCGATTCCTTCAACATTTAAACTATTCTTTTGTGCACAGCCAGCGATTTCTTCTGGAGTTCCTAACAATACTGGGCAAACAACATCATTGTTTTTCAAATCAATAGCTGCCTTTTGTACACGTGGATCCCAACCTTCGGTAAATACGATTCGTACTCCCTTTCCTTGGACTTTTTTTTCTAATTCATCAATAATCATAACTTTAACTACCTCTTTTCTATCAAAGTATAGTCCAAAAATGCTTTATTTACCACAAAAACAATGTGAACTTTTTCTCATAGTTTATTCACAAAACGTGTATACATTTAACGGCATATTGTTCATTTATTATGTACATTTAGTATAAAATGTAATTATTTTACATACATTTGAAAATTAATGTAAATTTATCTTGCATTTCTTTCTGTAAAGTTTTACACTAGTGACATCACAAGAAGGGATAGGTGCAAATCATGAAAACAAGTCACTATTTAAGAAAGGCCGGTGCCGTATGTATGGCAGCTGCAATGATGACTGGTTGTGCTAGTGGATCATCTGGTGCAAGCGGTAAAACATTGACAGTAGGTTTAAACACTGGTTTCAATGGAATTTTCTCTCCATTGTATTATCAAACTGTATATGACAATTACGTTATCGAAATGGTTTATCAAAGTATGTTGAGTTATGATCGTGATAATCAATTACAACCAGAACTTGCTACTGAACAACCAACTATTAGTGAGGATGGATCAACATTAACATTCAAATTGAAAAAAGGTGTGAAATTCTCTGATGGTTCTAAATTGGATGCAGATGATGTTGTATTGACATTTACAGCTATGGCTGACCCAAGCTATACTGGTCGTTTCTCAACTTATGTTGATTACTTAGAAGGTTATAAAGAATATCACGAAGGAGATGCCGAAACTCTAAGTGGTGTTGAAAAAATCGACGATTACACAGTTGCTTTCCACTTGGCAACACCAAGAATCGATGCCATCAGTCAAGTTGGTACATTCCCAATCATCTCTAATTCACAATTCAAGAAATACAAAAAAGGTGATACAAAGATGTTTGAAGACAAGGCTAGTGAACCAATTGGTACTGGACCATATGTATTGAAAAAATTTCAAAAAGATTCAGCTGCCACATTTGTTAAGAATGATAAATTTAAAGCTAAAGATGGAGAATACCAAATTGATAATGTTGTAATGAAGATTTGTGATACTTCAACAGAACTTCAAGAACTTCAAAAAGGAACTGTCGATTTATTACCACAAGCTGATAATGCCGACAAAGTTGGTACTGCAAGCTTAGACAAAAACTTAACTTACAACAACTACGCATCAAGCTCAATGCAATACTTTATTTACAACTGTGAAGCTGGAGCCACTGCAGATCCTGCTGTACGTCAAGCATTAACTTATGCGATTGATCGTCAATCATTTGTTGATAGCTTCTACTCATTCTCTAAAGGAAGTAAAGATGTTAAGAAAACTCAACCTGGTTTCGTTCCAGTATTAATGGCTAACCCAATTTCATCAAAATTAGGTGATATCGTTACTGGTAAAGAAAAAGATGACAACATGACTTACTATGATTATGATATCGAAAAAGCTAAACAAATCTTAGACGATGCTGGTTGGACTGTAGGAAGTGATGGAAAACGTGAAAAAGATGGACAAAAATTAACTGTTCGTATGGTTTCTACAAAAGGTAAAGATCAATTAGATACAATGCTTCCAATGCTAGAAAAAGCTTGGGGCGATGAACTTGGCGTTGATTTCAAGACAAACTTAAGTGAATTCAACACAATGGTTGCAACAGTTCAAGGTGATGATACAGTTAACGATTGGGAAGTATCTTACATGGGATGGCAATTTGGTTCAGGTGATGACACTGAAATCAACTTATTATGCCAAACTGGTCAAACAGATAACAAAGCTCGTTTATCAGATCCTGATTTAGATGCATTATTAGATACTGCATTACACACAACTGATCAAGCTGCAAGTACTGCTGCTTATAAAGAAGTTTACGAAAAAGTTTCTGCTTTATGTCCATATGTAGCAATCAATGGTTTAAGCTACTATGATCTATACAACAAAAAGATCAAAAACTTAGACACAGCTGCATTGTATGACTTCGTTAAAGCATTAGATAAAGCTACAATTGAATAACAATTAAAGAGATCTGTTGACAGATCTCTTTTTAATACATATAATTCAACTACATACAGAGTAAAAATATGTGCGTTAAGTGTCTTTAACACAGGGAGTTGGTTAAGGAACGAAAAGTTATTCTTGCGGTACATATTTTGCATCCCGCTGTTGTGATCGAAAAAAATTAAAGACTTTCTTTTTTTGTATCGCAATATGGAAAAAAGGAGGTCTTTTTATATATGAATCAATACTTTGTAATGTTAAAAGAAAATGCACGTTCCCTAAAAAATGTTCGTGTCATTGTTGGGGTAGCTTTATTTTTTGCCCTAAACGTTATTCTGAACTTGTTTGGATCCATTCAAATCACAAACCAGCTAAAATTAGGTTTTGCTTCTATTGCCACGGCGGCTAGCTGCTTATTATATGGACCTGTTCCAAACTTAGTGCTTGCTCCACTTTTAGATTTCGTTAATTATATGGTTAAACCTGTAGGTGCTTATTATCCAATCTTTATGATTTCTACAATGGCAAGTGCATGTATTTTCTCAGCATACTTCTATAACTGCAAAAAAATCACTTGGGTTCGCGTCATTTTATGTCGTATTACATATGATGTAGTTGTTAGTTTATTCTTAAACACACTATTCACATCGATGTTATGGGGAACGCCATTTCTAGTTATTGCTGGCCCTAAATTAATCAAAAACTTAATTTCATTGCCATTCCAAGTCGTTATTCTATATTTAGTGATGAAAACATGTATCCAGTTAAAACCAAAGGTGAACCGTTAATGGTCCACCTTTTTTTACTGCAATTTAAACATTTCTTTTTTTGCTCCACAAACCGGACACACATAATCATCTGGTTCATTTTCAAAATTATCTCCATCATATACATATCCACAAACACTGCATACCCACTTTTCTTCTTTTCTGTATGTAGGTGCTTTTGCCGGTGCACTTTGTTTTAATACATTATGATAATACGCATAGGTCATTGGTTTACCAGAATCACCTTTCTTAGCATCAACAACTTTTGCCAAGAATACAAAGTGTGTTCCTGCATCCATCTGACTTTGCACTTCACACATCATGTACCCTAATGCACCATCTATCACAGGCAATTCCCTAAACAAATGATGATTCAACTTCGCCCACTTGTCTTTATCTTTTCCTGTTTGAAAGCCTAAATCCGTAATCACTTGTGAATCTATTGTTTCAGGCAAGATTGATAAAGAAAAACACTTACTTTTTTCAATCAATGAACAAGTATAATTATCCTTATTCATACTCAAGGCAATGAGCGGTCCTATCGTTGAAACTTGAAATATAGTATTCACAATACAACCACATTCGCGCATACCATCTTTTACACCCACGGCATACATACCATAAGAAAGATCATACAAAACTGTGTTGTCCATAAGAACACCTCCCTTGTTACTTTAATTATAGCAAGTTCAGCGGTTATATTCCATATAACTATTTTCCTTCTTCAACACATTTTTGTAATTTGTTCATTGTCTGCTTCAAACTTTTCATTTCTTCTACAGACACATCATAAAACAATGTTTTATTAATTTTTCCAATCTCTTCATCAATTATTTTTAAAATAGGCTGGCACTCCTGTGTCAACTTTAAATGATGTACTCGAGTATCTTTTTCATCTATACAAATACGAATGAGTTCTTTTTTCTCCAAAGAATCAACACTTCTAGAAATCAAAGTTTTTGAAACGCCTAACACAACCTTTAATTCCGTACTCGTTGTTATTGTTGAATTATTTTTTAAAACAATTAAGATTGAAATTTCATTTGGTGAAAAATTAAATTTTTGAAAACTATCTTTTATTTTTTTAGCGTAATAATCCCTCATTTGATTGGATATACGCAAAAACTCCTCAATTGTAAACATATTATCGCTCCAACTCCAATAGAACAATTGTAAGTGCTAAAATAGGGCATGTCAAACATTGCCCCATTTTTCTAATACTTCTCCTACATAATAGAGAGAACCACATAATAAACTAGCTTCTTTTGTATCTAATAGTCTTGAAATCAACTCATCCACTGTAATAATTGGATACCCTAATTTTTCTAATGGATATAAACGTGCACTTGAAATTTCTACCAATGTAATATCTTTACTAATGGTTTGTAGAAGTTCAATCATGTGTGGTGCATCTTTTTCTTTCAATACAGAAAAATAAATCTCTCCTTTAAAATCTTTCAAAGAATGTGTCAACGCCGTAATTCCATGTACGTTATGTGCTCCATCTAATAAAACCAATGGATCTTTTCTAAGAATCATAAATCGACCTGCCCATTGAAAGTGATCAATGACTTCTTGTGTTTCATTTTCTTCTAGCCAAATACCTAACACATTTAATGTTTCTAAGGCAAGAGATAAGTTTTTAGCTTGATACAATGGTGGATTTAGATGAAATGTCATTTCATTCCATCTTAAAACATCTGTTTCTTGGCAATCCACAAAACATAGTGGTGTATTCATATAATCGGCAACAAGTTTCATTACTTTTTGACATTCTGGTTTATCTTCCGTTGTTAATGCTGGAACATTTGGCTTAAATATACCAGATTTTTCATAGGCAATCTGCTCAAAAGTATCTCCTAAATATTCTGTATGGTCAAGTCCTACATTAGTAATCAAACAAGCTTTATAGTCTAATGCCGTTGTTGCATCTAAACGACCTCCCATGCCGGTTTCAATAATACAGTAGTCCACTTCTTGTTCTATAAAATAAGCAAGTGACATCCATAGATCCATTTCAAACATAGTCATCTTATGTAATGAGAATAATCCTTCATATTGATCATAGATTCTTTCCCAATCATCTAAAGAAATACATGCATCATTTACACGAATTCTTTCTGTATGATGAATCAAATGAGGAGATGTAAATACACCTACTCTATATCCTTTTTTCATCAACAGATCTCTTAACCAAATTGAAGTACTACCCTTTCCATTTGTACCTGCTACCTGAATCTTTTTTAAAATTATGTGACTTGGCAATGCATCTGTTAACCATTGTCTAAATTCTAATAGGTCGTGATTTTTTCCACGGCAATTTTCCATTTTATTTATTTTCTCTTGTACATTCATGGTATTATTATATCACTAAAGAAAGAAGTGAATCACATGATTATGCATAATGACTGGGATCAATTGTTTGATCAAGAAATACAAAAAGACTATTTACTAAATTTACGCTACTTTTTAGCTAAAGAATATAAGACTAAAAACATTTATCCTGCAAAAGAGAATATTTTTGCTGCTTTTAAAACAACTTCTTTAAAAGATACAAAAGTTGTTATTTTAGGACAAGATCCATATCATGGTCCAGGACAAGCTCAAGGTTACTCATTTAGTGTACCAAGCAACTTTCCTTTACCTCCATCTTTACAAAACATGTATAAAGAACTAGAAAATGAGTATCAAACTCCTGTACATCGTACTGGCGATTTAACGGACTGGGCTAAACAAGGAGTACTATTAATGAATACCATTCTTACAGTTGAAGAACACAAACCTTTATCGCATCAAGATATGGGATGGCAGAATTTTACAAATGAAGCTTTGCGATGGATCAATGAAAAAGATGGTCCTGTTGTCTTCTTATTGTGGGGGGCTAAGGCTATCCAAGCCAAAAAATTATTGACAAATCCAAAACATTTAATTCTTACAAGTCCGCATCCAAGTCCTTTAAGTGCTTATCGAGGTTTCTTTGGAAACAATCATTTTAAGCTTGCGAATGAATATCTAGTTAAAAACAATGAAACGCCTATCCAATGGATATAGGCGTTTTTTAATATCTAATCTAAAGTTTTATGATATTCCTCAATCATATTTTCTTGATATCCAACTCTATTTTTATTTTCAGAGATACATTTTCCGATTCGAATCAACGTCTCATCTTTTAAAGCATCTAACATATGCATTCTTTGATCTGTTGCTTGTTCTTTCGATTTAGAAATTTCGTATTGACTTACATCGTAACACCAAAGTTTTATACTAGGATATCTCTGTTTTATTTTATCAGCAATCAATAGTCCTTCTGGATCCATGTCTCCACTATAATAAATCTCTATATTCGAATTCACCAATATATCTAATAGAAGATAGGCTGAATAATTTAATTGTCCATTCGTGCATACTAAGCCGATTTTTTTGATTTTTTCTTTCTTTATTTTTTTCAATAAAGCCTGAAATACAGATGGATTTTCTACAATATATGCTCTATCACAACATGTAATAAAATGAATATGTAATAAGTTATCCATATTCACATTTAGAGCTTCATATGAATCATAGAATCCTGCCCAACCTAAATGTGGTTGATTATTTTCGTTAAATGCTTGAAGTCTTGCGACACTACAATAATTACTAATACCATCTTGGTAGAGTCCTGCTCGATATAGAATTTCATTTTGTTCTAGATTTGTTTTAGGAAAATCAACTTTTAAAAAATAAACAATTCCATGCATCATCAAATAATATGCAAAGGTATTTTTATCAAAAGCATGTGGATTTTTTGTATGGTAGCTCGCAAAAATAGATATATTTTCTTTCTTGTTTTCCCACATTGGCAAATGATTTAAAGCTTTCATCACTACACATACCGTATTTATGCATTTTTGTTCATTTTCTTTTGAAGCTTGAACAATACGAATATAAACAGAATCACGGTTTGTATATGTATTATAAATCCACTGTTGACTTTTACCTTCCTGTTTAAAAAAATGTTTAAATATATTTTGAACTCGTAGCTGTTCTTGTTCTTGTCGATGTTTATTTGTCAAAACATCTTCATTGAAGTACATTTTTAACACTTCGTTAAAATCACAATTCTCATATTTAGTATTCAATATTGCCTTTTGTAGTTGGCGAAAAGTAATATGCACACAATCAACACCATAATAATCTTTTCCCATTAAACCACTAATACATTCGCGATTTGAGTCATCTAATACTAAATCAATACTTCCTTTGCAAGTGCCATATTTTTCATATTGTTTTTTCCATAGTTGCATAAATTCTGAAAATTCATTATCAGATAAGTATTGGCAAAATTCTTCATTCATCATGCATCAACCAACCTTTTAACATGGCCATCCCATTCATATCGTATTGTAGTTACATATTTTGCATCATTTTGACGATATAGTTCATAAATTGCTAGGGCATCTACATTTGGATAATCGCCCCATAAAACTTGGGAATTCATAATATAATCAAAACCAAATTTTTTGATTAACCCAAACATGGAATCAATGTTTTTAGAATCAACACCCGCAAATGCTTCATCCAATGCAATAATCAAAGGTGCATCTTCACTCGCATAGGCAAATTTTGCCGCTACAGCCGAGAACAAAGGAACATACATAGCCATAGCTTTTTCGCCACCACTAAATACATAAAAGCGATTGTTCGTCAATTCTTTACGTTTTTCATTTCCAATTTCATACATGATTGTAAAATCAAACCACGAACGATAATCTAATAGATTTTTCATTGCTTGATGAAAACTCAAATTTGAGTTTGGATCTTCTGCATTTCTTCTAGCACACTTGATTTTCGAACGGAAATGATTGGATAGTGCTTGAAAATCCGATTCTTTTAACAATTGTAAATCTTTTTCTAATATACGAACTAAAGATTCTGAACTTAGTTCATCTTCATTTTCTGCTTTTTTTGATTTCCATTGTAATCCAAGTTTTAAAGTACTACTTGTATTCATTTCTTTCATATACTTGTTCATTGTTTCAATCCATCGTTTACTGCTTCGAATATGAATACGTATTTTACTTGAAATCGTATTCACTAATACATCTTCAATTAAATGTCGGTCTTGACTACTTACCAATTCAGATTGTTTTTCAATGTCTATCTCTAGCTGTTTTAACAACATTGTGAAATCAATTTGTTTTCCTTTATAACGAGCCTTGATGTCCAAGCGTGCCATTGTATCTTCTTGGTCATCAAACAATGTGATAAAATGAAGGTTATAATCTTGCAAGAAACCTCGATTCATAAAAAATACAGTTTGAAGATCGTTTCCTAAAGTATCTTTGTTTTTTAAATTTGGATATGAACTTACTACATGTTTATGAACGTATACTGGATTTTTTTCTTCAATTGAAACATACCCCAAATCCAATTCGGATTCATAATATTTTTTATAATTTTCCGTTTTTGTACTTTGCACTTCAATTAAAGAAGCATTTTCTAGAATATTCTTTTGACATTGTTCCTGAGTATTTTGCCATCTTCCATCTTCTTGATATAGATTTGAAATGATTTTTGGAATTTCATCCAAGCGATTCATAATTTTTTCCATTCGTTCTTTGATTTTTTCATATCCCATCTCATTCAATTGTGCTTCTTTTACTGAAATCAATTGTTGTAGTTTTTGAAGCTGAATTTCCAATTGTTTCTTCTCGTATCGAATAGAATCCAAATCCATTCTTAAATCTTCCAATTGCGATTCTAAAGATATAAACAAATCTATATTCACAATATATTTTTCATGTATAGATTCCATTTGAACAAGTTCATCTTTATATTCAATAAATAAATCTTTTCTTAATCTAAAAACATCCTCTGTGTTCGAGATTCCTAATTTCTCAGAAATATTTGTTATTTCTTTATTCATATTTTGAATACATATTTGATATTGATTTTTTTGTTCAATATATTTTTTTATTTGTTCAATGGAATGTTCTTGCTTTAAAAGCATACGATTTACATCTAATAAACTAGAATCTAAATCGGCTTTTTTAGGATATTCCGCATATTCTTTTTCCAAAACTTTTACTTTATCCTGTGCAATTTTCAAATTGCTTTCCAATTCTTGAATATCTTGCTTTTTTATATGTATCTCTTCTTGCAGTTTATCCAGTTGGCTTTTTCGATACGCTTCTCTAGAAGCCTTACCAATAAAAATGGATTGCCTTGTTTGACTAATAACGCTGCAAATATTTCCTATTTCTAAGCCATTGTCAAAGAATTTTACAGAACCTTCATTTAAGCCAAAGGCTTTACATAAAGAATTGTATTCAATTTTAGAATGTAAAATATAAACAGTCAAATTTTCTATTTTGTTATGTGTAAACAAGAAGGATTCTTTCATACCTTTTGGTAAATTTAAAACCTCTTTTTGATATATATCAGGAATAATTAAAGCCGTCATCAAACCACTGCTTAATAATTGTTCTTCAATATTATTTTTTTCATCTTGGCTTAAAGAATCATCAAAATCCAACAAAGTATACATAGGAATGAACGGGATATTTTTTTCCTCCAAGTAATGTCTTGCCTCTTCTTGTTCTTTGACAATATCTGGTTGAGGATCTTTTAAATCGTTCCAATATTCATATTGTTCTTGAATCTTTTTTAACTCATTCATGAATTGTTTTATTTCAATAGATAATCTTGAAACTGTTTCTGTTTGATTTTTTAAGTACCATACATAACGATTGTGAATATCCTGATCAATTTCATAATATCGTTCACTATTTCCATAATCAGATATAATCTCAAAAAAAATCTTCATTGTCGATGCATCCATTTTTAAAATTTGATTGGATTCATTCCAAGCTAAAAATTTTTCATGATATTCTTCTTTCAACAATCGAAATTGTTCTTGATATGCTTTTAGTTCTGTTTCAATTTGTTCTAATAAGCTTTGTTCTTTTGCATAATCATCTTGTACATGATTCAGTAATACTTTTTGATTATTCATTTTTTGAAACAATTCCAACCCTTGATTTAATACACTTAATTCTTTGTCTA
Organism: uncultured Holdemanella sp.; assembly: GCF_958348295.1. Classification (NCBI taxonomy): domain Bacteria; kingdom Bacillati; phylum Bacillota; class Erysipelotrichia; order Erysipelotrichales; family Erysipelotrichaceae; genus Holdemanella; species uncultured Holdemanella sp. Next base: position 12,484 of record NZ_CATVYQ010000036.1, on the reverse strand, counting down.
TTTTTGATTTTGTATAGTTAAAATCATAATCATGATTTAAATTGGTTAAAAATTCTTGTTTTAAAGATATATGCTCATCAAACTGCATATTTTCATTCAATTCATTCAATTGTTTGAAGCTTTTATGAATCTCATATTCTAAAGAATCATTATAATCTTTTTGTTTATCATATTTTAATTTACATGAAACATATGCATTATCTTTATTCGATTCTTGTTGTGTCTTATTCTTTAAAGCTTTTTCTTGTTGCATTAAATCTTCTTTATGGCGTTGTACATCACTAGCCAATTGAAGTAGGTCTTGTTTTGCCAAACCACTATATTCTTCTTTAAGCACAGTTTTTTCTACTGTTATATTGTCTACTTGTTTTTTGATTTCAAGAATCATTTCTTGTGCTTGATTCTTTCTGTCATTTAACTCTTTTTGTTTCTTTGTTAATTCGTCCAATTTATTTTTTTGTTCTATATATTGTAAACTCTTCTTATCTAATAGAGCATAATTATATTGTTCATATACATTTTGAATCGATTTAGCTGCTTGTTGACTTTGTTTTAATACTTCTAAACGGTTTTGAACTTCGTCCATATTCGACAAGGCTTCCGTCAAAGGACGTAAATCTTCTTCACTTAAAGGTTGTAAAGATTCTGACAACAATTCATTGATTATTGTGGGCTTTAATGAATTGCTTAATTTTGGAGAGCGCAATTTAACCAACAAATTGATACTTTCTTTATAATCATCCAATGTTGGAAATTGAAATAAAGCTTGATTCACTCGAGCCATATATTCGCGTTGTGTTTCAATGAATTGATTTTGAATTTTATTTTTTAAACTTTGTTTCGATATTGCTAAATTATGCTCCATAAGCTGAATATCTTTACCAATGCGTTGATTGTCTTCAATCACAAAATACCAAGTTTCCATTGGCTTGTTTTTTCGTGCTCTCATTCCCATTCCAATCGTTTTAAAAATATTGGAATCTTCTCTTTTGAATTCTAAGTATAAATATGCAATTCTTTCATCTCGATTTGAATTTTCATCAATTAAATATGTTTCCATCTTTCGAGCTTTAGTACCAAAAGCATCCAAACGTTCACTGTTCTTATTTCCATCTAATAAGATTGGAATAAAACTTTGCATAGTAACCGATTTTCCACTTCCATTACTTCCTCTTAATAGAATATGACCATTTTTAAAATAAAATTCTTCATTCGTATAATACCAAAAATCAATCAAGCCCATACGATACATATGCCATTTACTTGTTAACATTTTTTTTCACCTCAACATCAAATCCACCACCAATTTTTCCACAAATCGGATTGATTTTTATTCGATTCTCTTCTTCATCTAGAAATCCATAACTTTTCATTGTAGCTAGTACATTTTCACTTATTAAAGATTCTCCCATGTCTTGATATTTTTTAGGAAGAAACACTAAATTCTCTTTGATCCACTTACGTATCCATTTCAACAATAGTTCTTTTTCTATAAATGTGATTTCTTCATCATTTACATTTAACGTTCTATTTTTTATTTTCTTAGTAATTTGTTGCATACAAACCAAAACTAAATCCGATATTGTGTTTCGGCTTGGAAAAATAGTTCCTACATTACAATCTTCGTCAAGAACAATATAGCCGCTTGATGCATGTAAATGTAGATTGCATGGCATAATACTTTGAAAATCCTTTTCAATTTGACGATAATAATGTCGAATATACACAAAATCCTCATCATTTTTGTCTTTTCTGTAGATGCCTGGAGACAACAAAAAACGTCTATACACTCTTTGTCTTCTTACGACACCTCGATCTTCTTCCATAGAAAACCACTCTGATTTTTTTATATCTTCCAATGAATGAATATCCATTATATCGTGGGCAAAATTCCGAATGACATATCGAGAATATCCTGTGTTTTCATATAAAGCTTCCGTATCCTTGTTTTTGATAAAACCTTCTTCACTTCCATCATCAAGTTCAATTATGTGAATCGATAGACAATATTTTAATACACGTACCAATTGTCTTCGGGTATTAAAGTGTGTCCAATCAATCACTCCATCTTGAAATTGCATCTGAATATATTCTGTTAAGGAAGATAATACGAATTGTTCCTCGCGTTCTTTTGATTCCAAAAACAATAATACAAAACAAAACATTTGATATTCTTGAACGGATTGAAATTCTTGTATTCCCATCCATTCTTCAACATAGCCAGGTATTTTTTCTAATTTGATTAGATATGGAGTAACGATAATCATATAGCCGAATTTTTCTTGTACAAATTTACGAATCTCTTTTACTGAATCTCTCACCATGTTATATAAGTCTGGATCTTCTTTTCGTAGAATCCATTTGCGTTTTAATAATTCTTGTAATGCATCCATAAGTAGATTTACCCCTTAAAACAAATACGATAGCTAGGCATCACAAACATCCCGTCTTCGCATTTGACTTCTATTGTTTTTAAATTTGAATCATCAATATAGAACTCGCGACCATCATCTGTTTTTGAGGTTTTATTCGCATCATTTAATCCTTTAGATAACCACGATAATAGTATTTTTCTAGATTCACCATCTAATATATCTATTTTTTCAAAGTCAACAACTCCATCTCGAATGTAATTTTTTAATTTTTCGTTTTGTGCTTGTTTATGTTCTAATATTTCTAATCGTTGCTGTTCTCTTTCTAAATTGTAATCTTGGGCTGGTTGTCTTTTTGTTTTTACTGTAGCTACACGAGTTCTGGGTTCTAGTGCATAGTACGTTATTTCTTCTTCATATACCCCACTATCAATAGAATCTGTGTTTCGATTATAAATAGCTTGCATATGTAGTGGTTTATCCACACCAAAAAACAAGGCACTCATTTTATGAGCTTGGCTTAAATCTTGGCATTTCCCAAATAAATCTGAAATATGTTTGTATTCTTCTGCTCGATTGGCACCTTGATTTTGTAGTTCTCCAATCTGTTGGGCATAGCGTGTGATTTTACGAATGATTTCATTCGTTATATCGGACATACGATTTACTTCGCTAATTCCATTTTTACCTACAAACCAGCTATATATGCTGTCCCATCTTGCCATAAAATTGTCGTATACATCTTGTTTTTGAATTTTATCATCTATTCTTGGAATAGACATTTCATAATTCACAGTCTTTTCAATCAAAACAACAATGTTTTCAAATGGTATATTTTGAATATAATCCTCTAAAATCATGGCGTGTTCTTGTAAGCCTTTGACAAAATTTCTTAGATAAGAAATAATTTTTTCTTTAAATAATAAGAATGACTCTGTTTTCATCATTTCTTCTGCTTTTGCGTTATTTAAAGTTCGAATATAGTCTTGGTAATTTTGGTTTAAACGAATAAAATTTGCATTTAAATCCTTCCACCACGTATGAATTTCTTCCATACTTGCATCTTGTAAAGCTTCAATACACATAATTTGATATTGAATTCTTTCAAGTAACGTTGGTTCAAGAGAGGCACCTTCAACTTGCAAATTTTCTAGTTTTAAAGTCATACGTTCAATTTCAATCGTATACTCAGATAATTGATAACGATATTTTCTATTTTTAAACTCCTCAATTGACGTTACTTTCGATGTATCTTGGATCGCAATTAAATTTTTCCATTCCGTTAATGAAGATAAATCCGATTGACATTGGTCTAGTGTATAATCAGGAAAAATGCCAGTTTGAATCATAGCCTCAAACACATCTTCTTTATATAGCCAGTACTGAATTTTCTCATATTGTTCATAAAAAAATCGAATAATTACTCTGTATCGATCTACATTTTCAGCTCGCAAATAATTTACTTCTGTAATTGGTTTTGTTAGTTTTTCATTGATTTTCATATTTAAATTTTACTATACTTTCAAGCAAACAAAAAGGAATCAAGTGATTTTATCACTCAATTCCTAATTTTTTTCCATTTGGTTAAACACTTGTAAAGCTAAACAGCCAAGTCCTGTATGGATTCCAACTGCACTTACCAAATCGATAACTTTGACTTTAGCACCTTCAATTTGACTTTCAATCTTTTGAGCATACTCTTTTGCAGCATCTAATGCATCAACGTGCGCAACAATAAATGTATAATTAGAATCTACATTCAATTCTTTTAAATGTTTAATAACACGATCTTGAGCACGTTTCATCGTACGAACTTTATCTAATACATCTACTTTTCCATTCGTACTTTTACAAATGTGTAAAACAGGTTTGATTTTCAATAAACCACCTAGTGCCGCAGCCATTGGTGTCAATCGCCCTCCACGTTTCATATGATCTAAATCATCACACAACAACACAGTTTCACAACTATCCGCAATGCTTTGTAGTTTTTTAATAATTTCATCAATTGGAATGTTTGCTTCATACATCTTTTTAGCTGTCTCAATCATACATCCTTGTTCAACGGCAGTACAATAACAGTCAACGCCTACAAATTTCATTTCCAATTGATTGGCAATCATTTCCATTGAATCTAATGTTCCAGATAAACCTCGACAAATAGGAACCGCAAAAATTGTGTCATATCCCACACTTTTTAATTCTTCAAAACAATCTTGAATCTTTCCTAAACTTGGTAAAGATGTTTTCAAAACTTTCTTCTCATGTAATTTTTGAATCACTTCTGAATATGTAATTTCGGTATACTCATCTTTTGATTCACCATCACAAGTAATTTGTAGAGGTAAACAATAAATTCCTTTTTCTTTCCAATAGTCTGGATGCTGGCCAGTTCCGGTATCCGTTACAAATGCAATTTTCATGTCTAGGCCCCCTTTACTTTTTTCACAAATTGAATTCCTACAGCACCTAATCCTGTATGAACGGCAATAACGGCATACATTGGATCTGTATGGATTTGAATATCTTCTCCTAACACGTCATGTAGTTCATCAATCGCAATTTGTGTACCCTCTTGATTTCCTCCATTTAATATATAAAATTCATAATCTTGTGCATTCGCATCTTTTGAAATTACTTTAATCGCCTTTTTGATAGCTTTTGACATCGTTCTTACTTTATCAAAAACATCTACCTTCCCTTCCGTATTTTTAGATACTTCCAAGATTGGTTTAATTTTTAACATACCCGCAAGCTTAGCTGCCATTGGAGTTAATCTTCCTCCTTTAGCTAAATGATCCAAATCTTCGGGAATCAAGAATCCTCTTGAATGTTCAACACTTTCTTTTAAACGTGAAATAATTTCCTCTGGGTGTATTTCTTGTTCAACTAATTTTTGTGCAGATAACACCAAATATTTTTCCACACCTAGAGTTGTATATATATCTAATGTATGGATTTTAATTCCATGCCATTTTCCTGATGCTTGAATTGCCTGATTTGTTCCTGATAAACCATTCGATAATGTGATTAGAACAACATCTGTAATCCCATCATTTTTATAGGATTCTAATAAAGCTTCAATATCACCTAAAGGTGGCATACTTGTTTGAGGCATATATCCTCTTTCTAAGAATGAACTTAGTTCTTCAACCGTTAAATCCACCCCATCTAAATATGTTTTGTCTTCTATCTGAACCTGTAAAGGTAAAAAATCAATTCCTAAATCATTTGCTTCTTGTTTTGTTAATCCACAACCACTTTCTGTCAATACTCGAATCTTCATTAAAGCCCTCCTTTTATAAAATCATCCTAATCCTAACACGAAATATTAATTTTCTCAAATGTCTGATATAATTGGATTGAGGTGATTTACATGAGCGCTTTCATTTCTTTTGAAAATGTTAAAAAGACTTATCATATGGGAGAAATCGATATACATGCATTGGATGATGTAAGTTTTGAAATTGAACAAGGTGAGTTTGTGATTATCGCTGGCGCTAGTGGTGCAGGTAAGAGTACCATTCTAAATTTACTTGGAGGAATGGATACTGTCAGTGAGGGAAAAATCATCGTCGATGGAAGAGAAATTAGTTCTTATAAAGAAAAAGATATGACACTGTATCGAAGATATGATGTTGGATTTGTTTTTCAATTTTATAATCTTGTTCAAAACTTAACGCTTCGAGAAAATGTCGAGCTTGCGACACAGATTTGTAAGAAACCACTTGATATTGATGAAACTATAGAACTTGTTGGGTTAAAAGATAGAACTTACAATTTTCCGAGTCAACTTTCTGGTGGTGAACAACAACGTGTGGCGATTGCGAGAGCATTGGCTAAGAATCCAAAACTTCTACTTTGTGATGAGCCTACTGGTGCTTTAGATTATCAGACTGGTAAACAAGTCCTAAAAGTTTTACAGGATACATGTAAAACACAAAATAAAACAGTTATAGTGATTACCCACAACTTAGCATTAACACCAATGGGAGATAAGGTCATTAAGGTTCGTAGTGGAAAAATCGAAAGTATTACATATAATGAACATCCAATGGATGTCAATGATATAGAGTATTAATATGCCTGTTACTTATTTAAAGGATATTTTCCGAGAAATTAAAATCTCCCTAGGCCGTTTTCTCTCTATCCTTTGTATCGTGGCGATTGGCGTTGCTTTTTTTGCAGGTATTAAAGCCAGTGCTCCAGATATGAAAAATAGCGCTGATACATATTTTGATAAACATAATGTTCAAGATATTCAAGTCTATTCTACAATCGGTCTAACAAAAAAGGATGTAGCTGCTATCAAGAGAATTAAGGGTGTTAAATCTGTACAACCAAACTTTTCAATGGATACATTATCTCAAATTGATTCCACACAAATGGTTATAAAAGTAATTTCTTATGGAATTGATCAAAAGATGAATAAGATACGTGTGGTTGAAGGACGAATGCCTGAAAGAGAAAATGAATGTTTGATTGAAGCTAGTTCTGCAACAAATAAGTTGTATGGAACTTTCCACATTGGAGATACTATCAAACTACAAAGTGGTACAGATGAAGCTTTATCTAAATCGTTAAAACATACAAAATATAAAATTGTAGGCACTTGTTACAATCCAAATTACTTATCTTATGAAAAAGGTTCAAGTAATATTGGTTCTGGAACTGTAAACTCATTTATATATATTCAAAATACAAATGTTTTAAAGGATTATTATACAGAAGTAGATGTATGTGTAAAAGGTGCTAAAAATTTGGATTGTTATAGTGATGAATATTTTGATGTGGTTGATCCAGTATTAAAGAAAATCAAAAAGATTTCAAACAAACAAATCGATGCGCATATTCAATCTTATCAATCTGAACTGGATGAAAAAAAACAGGAAGCCAATGATAAATTTAATGATGCTGAGAATCAATTCAATGATGCTCAAAATAAGATTGATTCAGGTCTTGCTGAGATTCAAAGCAATGAATTAAAACTGCAAGATTCAAAAAATCAAATCAATCAGGGGTGGAATGAATATTATGCAAACATAAAAGTTTTAGATAATATTCCAACTCTACAAAACGCGATTGCTCAAATTGAAGAAAGTGAAAAAAAGCTGCCTGAATTATTGAATCAAAAAGAACAAGCTGAAAATGGTTTAAATCAAATCAATGCAGTAATCGATGATCTTTATGCTCAACGTAAAATGATACAAGATTCTATTGATTTGATCGATATGGCAATTGAAAAGGCGCAAAATACTCCTAGTACAGATGAACAAACTGAAGCTTTGAAAATTAAACTCATTGAAAATCTTAAAAATACAAAAACATATCTTGAGGGTAAATTAGCAACAATCGATCAAACTATAGCTAAAAAAGCTGAGTTAGAAGCAATTATACCTCAAATTCAGGATGGAATTAATCAAATTCAAGCGGCTAGCAGTAAAAAAGCTGAATTACAATCTCAACTCAATCAATTGCTGAGTGCAAAAAATCAATTAAATAATGCATATTCATCATTGGTTGATGGACAAGCTCAATATGAGGATGGAGTATCAAAAATTGAAGATGCGAAAACCGAATTAAATAAAAGTATTGAGCAACTTACTTTATCAAAAGCTGAATTCAATATTCAAAAGCATGATGCTTTAAGAGAATTAAGTGATGCACAATTAGAAATTGATAAAATGGAAGGTAAGTGGATTGTATTAGATCGTGACTCTCATTATTCTTATCGTGATTATGGTGCTTGCGCAGATCGTATGGATGGTATTGCCAAAGTATTCCCTGTCTTCTTCTTCTTAGTAGCGGCTTTAGTTTGCATGACAACTATGACAAGAATGGTTGATGAACAAAGAAATGAAATGGGAACTTTAAAAGCTTTAGGTTATTCAAAACTGCAAATTGCTTCTAAGTATCTCATCTATGCATTGATTGCTAGTATTTTAGGATCCATATTAGGTTGTTCTTTGGGAATGTATTTATTCCCAACCGTCATTTTCAACGCTTGGAACACATTATATAATATTGATCAAATTAAATTTTTATTTCAACCAGGACTTATATTATTAGCTAGTGGGTCTGTTACTGGTATTACTTTACTAGCAACACTTTATTCTATTTATAGTGAATTAATTGAAATGCCAAGTCAATTAATGAGGCCAAAGGCTGCAAAAGCAGGTAAAAAGATTCTTTTAGAAAGAATTTCATTTATATGGAAACGATTGTCTTTCTTACGAAAAGTAACGGCTAGAAATATTTTCCGTTATAAAAAAAGATTCTTTATGACCATCATCGGTATTGCAGGATGCTCTGCATTACTTGTAGCTGGCTTTGGTATTAACGATAGTATTTCGGATATTGTTAATCAACAATATAATGTCATTTATCATTATGATGCAACTGTGGCAGCTAAAACAAATGAAATCACTTCTCAAATACAATCTTTAAAGGGTGTTAAGGATGTTTATGAAGAAGATCATCTTGCAGTAACTACTAAAATAGAAAACAAAGATATTTCAACTACAGTTCATATTATTTCGAATGATAAGAAATTTAAAGATTTCTGTACTTTATTTAATGGTAAGAAAGAATTCGATCTTGATGATTCTTCTGTATTGATATCTCAAAAAATGGCTACTAAATTAAATAAAAAAGCTGGAGATACAATTAAATTTAAAGATGCAAACAATAAAGTCATTAAAGCAAAAATAAAAGGTGTATTTAGAAATTATGTTGGTCACCATATATATGCAAGTGAAACTTTATACAAGAGTTGGAATACAAACGCAAAGACAACACACACTTACTTAATCAAATCTAAAAAAACAACTAAAAAGTTTGAACGTAACTTAGGTAATAAAATTATGAATGTTGATGGTGTACAAAGTGTAACTTTCTATTCATCTCTACAAAAAAACTTTAAAGATATGATCAAGAGTATCTCTTATATTGTAGTTGTTCTTGTTATTTCAGCTGCTTGTCTTGCCTTTGTAGTTTTATACAATCTAAGCAATGTTAATATTTCCGAAAGAAAACGTGAAATTGCGACAATTAAAGTACTTGGATTTACTAGAAAAGAAGTAGATGCGTATATCAATAGAGAAACAATTCTATTAACCATTTTAGGTTCATTGATTGGTTTAGGTATCGGTGTTGGATTACATCACTTGATAATGAACTTAGCCGAGATGGATGATATTATGTTTGGTAGAACAATCAATTCAATATCTTATGTGATTAGTTTTGTGATGACGATTGGTTTCAATGCAATCATCAATTTGTTCATGCATAGAAAATTGAACAAAATTCAAATGGTTGAATCATTAAAAGCTGTGGAATAAACCCACAGCTTTTTTTGCATTGAAAAAGCCCTCAAAATGAGGGCAATGTTAACTAGATTTGTGCAATACGCATCATATTTGTGTTACCTGATCCGATTGGATATCCAGCAACAACAATGATGTGATCTCCTGTTTTGAATCCAGCTTGTAATGCTAAGTTACGAGCTAAATCAATATCATTTTCTTTTGTATTTTGAATACTTGAAACAACTGGAGTTACACCATTAACCGGTAATAAACTACGTTGAGTTACTTCATCAAATGTAACAGCTAAAATAGGAGCGTATGGACGGAATTTAGCTAAACGACGAGCTGTATTTCCACTTTGCGTAAATGCAATAATGCATTTAATATCAATTGCCAATGCAGTATCAGCTACTGAAATACCAATTGCATCATTTAAAGTACGTTTACTTGATTTAACGTTAGCTTTTAAACGATCTTTATAAGGGATCATTGGTTCAATAGCGTTCGCAATCTTAGTCATTGTTTGAACACATTCAACTGGGTAATGACCTGCAGCTGATTCACCAGATAACATGATACAATCTGTTCCATCCATAATAGCGTTAGCTACGTCACTTGCTTCTGCACGTGTTGGACGAGGATTTTCCTGCATAGATTCTAACATGTGTGTTGCAGTAATTGCTGGTTTACCTACTTCATTGGCAATCGCAATCATACGTTTTTGATAAATAGGTACTAATTCTAAACTTACGTCTACACCTAAATCTCCACGTGCAACCATTACTCCATCTGCAACCTCTAAGATTTCACGGATGTTATCAAAACCTTCCTGGTTTTCAATTTTAGGGAAGATTTGAATCTTATCTTTATTTTCATCAATTAAGATTTGACGAATTGCTAAAACATCATCTTTACGACGTGTGAAACTTGCCGCGATATAGTCAACATCCATTTTACATCCAAAACGAATGTCTGATTCATCTTTTTCAGAAATAAATGGCATACTTAATTTAATACCTGGCAAGTTACATCCCTTACGGCTCTTTAAGAAATGTGGGTTATTTACTACGCCATGGATACGATCAGGAGTTACTTCTGTAAAAGTAACTTTCATTTTACCATCATCCATTAAAATGTAGTCACCAGCTTGTACGTCATTGAATACTTCTGGACAACGTAATGTGAATCTTTCGTGGTTTCCTAAAACTTCTTCTTTTACTAAATCAATTTCATCACCTTCGGCAAATTCACATCCACCATTTTCAAAATCACCTAAACGAATTTCAGGACCTTTAGTATCCAATAAAATTCCAATAGGCTTTCCTGTTTCCTTGCTTACTTCACGAATACGTTTAACACGTTCTGCATGTTCTTCATAGTCTCCATGAGAGAAATTCAAACGTGCAATGTTCATTCCAGCTTCAACAAGTTTTGTTAAAACTTCTTTGCTTTCACTAGCTGGACCAATAGTACAAATAATTTTTGTTTTTTTGCTCATTTTTTTATCCTTCCTTTTAATTTATCCTAAACCAAACGATCAAATAAGTTCATTAGTGGTTTACGAGATTCTTGTGGCATGCTTAATGCTTCTTCAATTGGATACGAAACAATTTTATTGTCTCTAATTGAGATACATTGCCCTCCGATGCCTTGCATTAATAAATCTACGGCTTTTTCACCCATTTGTGATGCTAATAAACGATCAAATGGGCATGGCGATCCTCCACGTTGAATATGGCCTAAAACAGTAGCTCTACCTGAAAAACCAGTATTCAAACTTACCTTCTTAGCAAATTGATCAACATCAGTGATTTTTTCACTAATAACGACAATCGCATGCTTTTTCTTTTTGATAATATCGATATCTCTTAGACGATCTAAAACATCTTGTTCATCAAATCCAGTATCGCTTGTTACTACAATTTCTGCACCACAAGCAATTCCAGACCATAATGCTAAGTCTCCACAACGATTTCCCATAACTTCAACAATAGAACAACGGTGATGTGAATTCGATGTATCTCTTAATTTATCGACACATTCAACAACAGTTTCTAATGCTGTTTGGAATCCAATTGTGTAATCAGTACAAGTAATATCGTTATCGATAGTACCAGGCAAGCCGATACAGTTAATTCCCATTTCAGTTAAAGATAATGCACCACGATATGAACCATCTCCACCGATAACGACAACGGCTTCGATGCCTCTTTTCTTTAATTGAGCAATTGCTTTTTTTCTGACTTCAATATCTTTGAACTCAGGTAAACGTGCTGATCCTAAAATAGTACCGCCTCTATTTACAATATCTCCAACAGTTTCACGAGTTAATGGTTCGATATATCCTTCTACCATCCCTTTATAACCATTGTAAATACCAAATACCTCTAAACCACTATTTAATCCAACGCGAGTTACCGCGCGTATTGCAGCATTCATTCCCGGCGAATCACCACCAGAAGTTAAAATACCAATTCTTTTAACCATAATATGTCCTCCATAGACTCATTATTAATCATCATAAATATACCACATAACGAATGTTAAAAAAAGGCAAAATTTGTCTGAAAACGCTTTTAGGTAAAAAAGATTTAGAGATATAATAACTTTTGTGAATAATTTAACTTTTTGTTAACAATTATTAAAATCATGTATTATTAACATTATATATTTTTAATATTTTAGCTATTAAAAAGCCAAGTCTAAATAGATAAAGACTTGGCTTTTAATTTTATCTAAAAAATTTATCTAAAAAAAGGACCCGGCAGCTAGCTATCTTCGCAGGGGCAAGCCCAACTATTGTCG
>NZ_CATVYQ010000035.1:0-23774 GCF_958348295.1 uncultured Holdemanella sp. | reverse complement strand
CCCCATATATACTGGGGAATACATATCACAATTTGCGTAAACTACAATCAGCACATGGAGGATATGATGTAGGGGCTGAAAGTTTTTATGGTGATTATGAAAAAGACATCAATTTAGATATCGCTTTACTTGTTGGAAAACAACTCAAGTCCTATGGCTACAAAGTTGTATATACACGTACAAGTGATTCAGTTTCTTGGCCAAGCAATAATAAGAAGGATTTACAAGCACGTTGTGATTTAGCAAAGAAAAAGAATGCCGATTTCTTTGTATCCATACATTTAAATTCAAGTGAATATGAAGCCAATGGATATGAAATTTATTGTGATTTCAACAACAAGAACACTTTGAAAGTGTCCAACTCCATTCTTAAGCAACTCGATAAACTCGATTATTCAACCAATCGAGGCTTATTAGATACAAATGAAACACCTTTGTATGTTGTCAAAAACAACAAAGTGGATGCCATTTTGATTGAAGCTGGCTTTATATCGGATGACTCCGATTTATATTATCTTAAAAATTATACAAAAAATATTGCGACAGCCATTGCCGCAGGCATCAAAAAAAGTCTGAACTGATCAGACTCTTTATTTTGCGAACTGAGCATTATACAATCTTGCATAAACTCCATTCATATTCAATAATTCTTCATGACTTCCTTGTTCTACAATATCTCCATGTTCAAGCACAAGAATCTTATCCGCATTGATAATTGTAGATAAACGGTGTGCAATCACAAAACATGTACGATTTTCCATGACTCGATCCATTGCACCTTGAAGACGTCTTTCAAGTCTTGTATCTACACTACTCGTAGCTTCATCTAAAATTAAGACTTCCGGATTCTTTAATAGAGCACGTGCAATTGTCAATAATTGTTTTTCACCTTGAGAAACATTGCTACCTTCTTCATTGATCAAAGTATCATAGCCATCGGTTAAAGTACGTATAAAGTGATGGACATTAGCTTGTTTTGCGGCTTCTACAATTTCATTCTTTAACGCCTTCTCATTTCCATACGCAATATTTTGTTCAATACTACCCTCAAATAACCATGTATCTTGTAGTACTAACGCAAAAAGTTTTCTTAAATCATGATATGACAATTCACGAATATCGATTCCATTGATTTTAATACTTCCACCCTTCACATCATAGAAACGCAACAATAAATTTGTCAATGTCGTCTTACCGGCTCCTGTAGGACCTACGATTGCGATGGTTTGCCCTTGATGTACATCAATATTTACATCTTTCATAAGTAGATTGTCATCATATCCAAATTGTACATGCTCAAATTCAATGGTACGTACTTCATCAATTTGACATTTAGATACAACATCCTCTTCAATTGGTTGATTTAAAAAAGTAAATAAACGTGACATCGCACTAAAGGCCGATTGTACGGCACTCGATAATTGCGATATTTGTGAGATTGGATCATTGATTTGCCAAATATATCGAATAAAAGCTTGTAGTTGACCTAATGCGATTGTTCCATTTAACACTTGAAGACATCCAACAAGACTAGCACATCCAATACTTAGATAAGTAATCAAAGAACATAATGGATTGATCAAACTTGATACAAATTGTGCCTTAAAACTAGATACACGCATTCTCTCATTATCTTTTTCAAAGCGTTTTAGAGCATGTTCTTGTTGATTATAAGAAAGAATCTCATTATATCCATCGTACAATTCATTGATTGTACCATTTAAATCAGCCAATGTATTTTGTTGATCATCAAATAGAGGCTGTGATTTTTTTACTACAAATTTTGAAAGAAGTGCGATAACAGGCAATGCCACTAAAATAATGCATGTCATAAGCACATTGATTCTAAACATCATAAATAATACAAAAGTAAATGTACAGACTGCAGAAATTACTCGTGATAAAGTTTGTTGCAGCGCATTCGATAATGTATCCACATCATTTGTGATACGGGATAATAACTCTCCCGTTTTTTCTTGATCAAAATAAGATACTGGTAAATGATGAATTTTATCCTCAATCGCATTACGTACATCAAACATCGTCTTCTGAATCGCATCGGTCATAAAGATGGCCATTAAAAATTGAGATATTGTCTTCACAATATAAATTGTAAATAAGATACATAAAATATGTACAACTTTATCTATCTGAATTGGCTGATGTGAAGAAATATCGGATGCAAGCTGGGTTGTGATCATACCTTCAACAGTTGGATTTAATGCGAATGTCACCTGGGCTGTGATGACCATTAAAATTCCAAACAACAACTTAAAACGATAAGGTTTAACAAACACAAAAAGATGGGATAAGCATTCACTAAACTTCATTTTCTTAGTTTCTTTCATAATCATCCAACTCCTTTTGTGTCAATTGCGAATGGGCAATTTCTTGATACACACTACAATTCTTTAAAAGTTCTAAATGCGTACCTAATCCAATAATTTGTCCTTCATCTAAGACGATGATCATATCCGAATCCATGATTGTTGAAATTCTTTGGGCAACCACAAAAAAGATCGCATCCTTCACTTCTGGTTTTAAGGCTTTTCTTAGTGTAGCATCCGTTTTAAAATCTAAAGCACTAAAACTATCATCATAAATATAAAGGGAAGGCTTCTTTAAGATGACACGAGCAATCGAAAGTCTTTGTTTCTGTCCACCCGAAATATTTGTTCCATCCTCTGCAATTTCATCCAAGTACCCATTTTCTCTTTTAGAAATAAAGTCACTTGCCTGAGCGACACGAGCTGCATGATGCATTTCTTCATCACTTGCCTCTGGTTTTCCAAAACAAATATTCGATTTAATACTTCCCTTAAACATATGCGCCTTTTGAGCTACATATCCAATTTGAGCACGCAAACTCTCTAAATCATACTTACGAATATCTACACCATTGATTTCAATTGATCCACGACTTACATCATAAAATCGATTCATCAATTTTACTAACGTACTCTTACCAGAACCTGTACTTCCAATCACCGCAATTTTTTGTCCTTTATGACATGAAAAGTCAATATTCTTTAAAACAGCTTCTTCACCATTTGGATAAGAAAAACTAACATCTTTAAAACTTAATGTTTGAATAGAATCCAACTGGATACAATCTTTATCATTGACAATACTTGGTTTTGTATCCAACACTTCCATGATACGCTTAGCCGATACATTGGCTCTAGGATACATCATAAATACCATACAGAATATCAATACAGACATCATAACGTGGAATAAATATTCAACAAAGGCAACTACATTTCCTAAAGTGATGGCATTTGTGTTTAATAAAGTGCAACTTAAATAATATACAATGACTGTAGCGATATTCATCAAAAAGAAAAAAGATGGTTCTGTACAAGACATCAATTTAAATAATTTTGCGCTTTGATCGCGATAGAAATCATTTTCACTCGAGAAACGTTTCTTTTCATAATCCTCTTTATTAAAAGAACGAATTACTCGAATACCTGTAATATTTTCTCTAAGAATTTGATTAATATGGTCAATCGACTTTTGTTGATTCTCACTCAATGGTTCACTCACTTTAGCAACAATGATCACACCTAAAATAACAACAGGAATTGTAGCTAAGACCACATAAGAAAGTTGTAAAGATATTTGTAAAATCAACATAACAGAGACACACATCATAACCGGTGTTAATAATGCGGATTTTAAGATGACATTTAAAAATAACATAATTTGATAGGCATCATTATTGGTACGTGTAATCATACTGGATACACCAAACTTTTCCATTTCAGCTGCAGAAAAAGATTGCGAATGCTTAAACACATCATTACGAATATCACGCGTAATATTTGTGGATATTTTTGAGCAGCAATATCCAAGTAGCACAACTCCACTTACACCAATCACACTAATGAAAGCCATAATTCCAAAACGACCATATAAATAAGCTGTATCATGTGTTTCAATACCATGATCAATCATATCTGAAATGATGGTTGGAATTCCTAGTTCTACAAGGGCAAACCCGAATACACTTATAAAATCCAACAAAAACCATTTCTTATATTTCATTAAATATTTCCATATAAGCTTCATATATTCCCCCTACAAAATAAAAGGGGGTTCAATAGAACCCCGAATCTAATTATTCACCCAATTTAGTTTTAACTGTTTCTAAAACTTCATCAGCAGTGTCTTTATTTAAGCATTCTTGAGCTAAGCCTTGCATTTCTTCATAGCTTAAAGATTTAACAACCTTACGAGCCTTTAAGATTTGAGTAGCACTCATTGAGAATTCATCAAGACCTAAACCTAAAAGAATAGGAACTGCATGTGGTTCACCAGCCATGGCTCCACACATACCAACCCATTTACCGTGTTCGTGAGCACCTTTAATTGTGTTAGCAACTAAACGTAATACACTTGGGTTGTATGGTTGATACAAGTAAGAAACGTGTTCAGACATACGGTCAGCAGCCATTGAGTATTGGATCAAATCATTTGTACCAATTGAGAAGAAGTCTGCATATTTAGCGAATTGATCAGCAAGAACCGCAGCAGCTGGAATTTCAACCATCATACCAACTTCAATGCTGTCACTAACTGCAACACCTTCAGCAACTAATTCAGCCTTAACTTCTTCAAAGATAGCTTTTGCGTCACGGAATTCTTTAACAGTTGCGATCATTGGGAACATGATGCAAAGTCTTCCATAAACAGATGCACGGCATAATGCACGTAATTGAGTTTTGAAGATATCTGTTTCTTTTAAGCAAAGACGAATTGCACGATATCCTAAGAATGGGTTCATTTCTTGAGGGAACTCATAGTAAGATAAGTGTTTATCTCCACCGATGTCTAATGTACGAACAACAACTTTTTTACCTTGCATACCTTCTAATACTTGTTTGTATGCTTCGAATTGTTCATCTTCTGTTGGGAAGTGATCTGAATCCATGTATAAAAATTCTGTACGGAATAATCCGACACCTTCACCACCATTAGTTAATACACCTTCAACATCTTTGAATCCACCGATGTTACCAGCAAGTTCAACTTCGTGTCCATCTGTAGTTACAGATTTTTCGTTCTTCAATACTTTTAATTCTTCTTTTTCTTTTAAGTAAGCAGCTGCTTTAGCTTCATATTTAGCAATTGTTTCTTCATCAGGATTGATTTCAACAACACCATCTAATGCATCTAATGCCAAAGTATCACCCGTTTTACATGCATCACATACACCTGGGCATCCTACAACTGCAGGGATTTCCAATGAGTTAGCCATGATAGCTGAGTGAGAAGTTTTACCACCGATTTCAGTAGCGAAACCTTTAACAAATTCATTTAACTGAGCTGTATCACTTGGAGTCAAATCGTGAGCAACGATAATTGAATCTTCATCAATACTTGTTAAATCAGGAATTGTCAATCCTAATAAGTTACATTTTAAACGGAAAGTAACATCTTTAATATCAGCTGCTCTTTCACGGAAATAATCATTATCCATGCTTTCGAACATTTCAACCATTTGATTAGCTACTTGTTCAGTCGCATATTCAGCATTTACGCCATCATTTTCGATCATGGCTTTAATTTGACCAGCTAATTCAGGGTCACCAGCCATCATTAAGTGAGCATCAAATACAGCTAATTCTTCGTCACTTAAACGTTTAGCTGCTCTTTCTTTTACTCCTTCGATATCTTTTTTAGTTTGTTCTAGAGCATCCTCGAATTTTTTTACTTCTTCTTCAGCTACTCCAGCTTTTTTTTCAATAACAACTTTTGGTGTTTCTAATTTGTAAACTTTAGCTACAGATACACCAGCACTTGCTGCTATCCCTTTTAACATGATAAATTCCTCCTAAAACAAGCGAAAAACGCTTTCATCTACAGATAAAATTTTAACACTTTTTTTTCAAAGATACAAGAAAAGCAGACATTTGCATGCCTGCTAATTTAAGCCCTCAAATTGAAGCTTATAATATTTCGCATAAGTACCATTTAATTTCATCAATTCATCATGCGTTCCACGCTCATGCATACCCGTTGCATCGATTACGACAATCTCATCGGCATTGCGAATCGTAGATAAACGATGGGCAATTGTAATACAAGTGCGATCCTTACTTAAATCTTCTAGACTCTTTTGAATAATTCGCTCACTCTCATTATCCAAAGCACTTGTTGCTTCATCCAAAATCAAAATCTTAGGATTCTTCAAGAAAACACGTGCAATCGAAATACGTTGTTTTTGACCACCTGATAAACGCGTACCTCTTTCTCCACAGAAAGTATCGTACCCTTCTGGTAAAGACATAATAAAATCATGGATATTCGCTTTTTTAGCTGCCTTTACGATTTCTTCATGGCTTGCGTCAGGCCTTCCATAAGCGATATTTTGTTCAATCGTTCCTGTAAACAAATATACATCTTGTTGAACTAAACCAATATTTGAACGAAGAGATTTTAAAGTCACATCTTTAATATTTTGACCATCAATTGAGATGGAACCGTTTGTGACATCATAAAAACGAGATAACAATGAACAAAGTGTAGTCTTACCAGAGCCACTAGGTCCAACCAAGGCAATTTTTTCTCCTGCTTTGATATGTAGATTTACATCGTCAATCACCTTTTCATTCTCATTATATTGGAAAGACACATGATCAAAATCAATATTTCCAGAAACATTTTTTAAATCCTTGGCATTTTTAGAATCTTGAATTTCAGGAATTTCATTCATAACTTCTTCAAAACGTCTAAATCCAGAGAATCCCTTTTGGAACATTTCTGTAAATTCAACTAATACTTCAATCGGCGATACAAAAACATTAATATATAGAGCAAATGTCGCAAGTACGATTGGATTTAAATCCCCATTTGCGATAAACAAACCGCCAAACACAATAATTGTGACATATAAAAGTCCTTGAAAGAAATTATTTCCACCTTGAAAAGTACCCATAACCCGATAATTGTCTTTTTTTGATTCCAAAAATTCCATATTCGAATGGTTAAATTTATCAATTTCAATATCCTCATTCGCAAAAGATTGTACAACACGAATACCACCCAAAGAATCTTGAAGACTTGCATTTACACTACCAATCTTCTTTCTGTTTTCCATAAAGGTTCTTCGCATCTTCTTATTTTGTGAATAAGAAAAAGCCATCATCACGATCGTCACAGCTAAAAGAATCAATGCCAATGGCCAATAGATTGTAGCTAAAATAATGAAAGATCCGACAATTTTAAATAATGAAATAAATAAGTTTTCAGGTCCATGATGCGCAAACTCACAAATATCAAATAAGTCTGAAACGACACGAGACATCATAACCCCTGTATTGTGCTTATCATAATAAGAGAAAGATAAACGTTGGTATTGATTGAATAAATCTTGACGCATATCACTTTCCATGTTGGCTCCCATCACATGGCCTTGACAACTCACATAATAACGACACAATGCTCGTATTACATACATAATAAGTAAACCTATACCTAAAAAAAGAACTCCTTTTAAAATTTCATTCGATGATTTCAAAAAGAATTTTCCGGTACAATAACTTAGAATCAAAGGAAACGATAGATCAACAACACACATAATAAGTGCACAAAATAGATCCATAAAGAAAATCCCTTTATATGGTTTATAATATTGTAAAAAACGCTTAAATGTACTCATATATTCCCTCCCTGATTTCTGTATTATACAAGAATTTTCATGATTTTTCCAAAATAATGCTAAAATATGAAAGAATGGAGAATGAATTATGATTAAAATATTATTTTTTGATATTGATGGAACACTTTTAGAACTTGGTCAAAAAGAAATGCACCAAGAATTGATTATTGCGCTGAATGAAGTAAAAAAGAAAGGGATTAAAATCTTTTTAGCCACAGGAAGGCCACCATTTGTCGTACCTAAATTTCATGGCATCGAATTTGATGGAGTACTTTCTTTTAATGGCTCCTATTGTTTCACACCTAACGAATTGATTTACAAGAATCCCATGGATAAGAAGGATATTCAAATATTTGTAGATAATGCCAAGAAATTAAATAAAGCTGTTACTCTAGCTGGAATCAATAAGATGGGATGTAATTTTGATGATGAAATCTTAGAAGAATATTTCATGATTGCCAACCAACATGTTCATGTACTTGATGAATTTAATAATTTTATGGAAGAAGAAATTTATCAAATGATGATTGCGACTACAGAAGATCAAGATGAATTGATTCTAGAAAACACAACCACATTAAAAGTGGCTCGTTGGTGGGATAAAGCTTGTGACATTATTCCATGTAATGGTGGAAAAGATATAGGTATTCAAAAGATATTGGAATACTTCAATTTCAACAAAGAGGAAGCCATGGCCTTTGGTGATGGCGGGAATGATATCTCTATGTTGAAATATGTTGGTACTGGTGTTGCGATGGGTAATGCCAAAGATGACGTTAAAGCTATAGCTGACTACATAACAGATTCTGTACAAGAAGATGGAATAGTCAGTGCACTAAAACATTTTGACATCCTATAGAAAAAGACAGCCGTTTTCTGCTGTCTTTTTACGTATGTCCTATTCTTTTTCTTTCTTGCTCTCTTCAATCACTCTTGAAGCATAAGGTTCTGGTACTGGATCATAACGGTCCATTTCCATTGTATATGTTCCTAAACCAGTTGTCATACTTCTAAGTTCAACACAATATCTAGACATGTTTGCCATTGGAACTTGTGCATCAATTTCTTGATCTGAATCCACTGGAGTCATACCCATGATTGAACCTCTACGCTTGTTCAAATCACCAATGACAGCACCTGTAAATTCATCTGGAACACGAATCTTGACATTCATGATTGGTTCTAATAAGATTGGGCGAACTTTTGTCATCGCATCTTTATAAGCTAAGTGAGCTGCCATCTTAAATGCCATTTCACTTGAGTCAACATCATGATATTTACCATCTAACAATGTAGTTTTTACATTTACCATCTTATATCCTGCTAAAGGACCCTTTTGGCAACATTCACGAAGACCTGTTTCAACAGCTGGGAAATATTGTTTAGGAACAGCTCCACCAAATACCTTTTCTGCAAATACCATTTCTTCTTCATCAGGATTAGGACTAAATTCTACAAATACATGTCCAAATTGTCCGTGTCCACCCGATTGTTTTTTATGACGACCTTCACCAACCGCTGTCTTTGTGATGGTTTCACGATAAGTAATCTTTGGATCACTTAAGACAACTTCGGCTTTAAATTTAGAATTTAATTTATTCACAATAACATCTAAATGTTGATCGCCAACACCATAAATCACTGTTTCTTTTGTTTCCGGATTATTCACCACTTTAAATGTTGGATCTTCTTCTTGTAAACGAGCAAGACCATTTGATAAACGATCTTCATCATTTTTAGTCTTAGGTAAAACAGCCTGACCATACATTGGCGTATCGAATGTGATTGGATCTGCCATCAACAATTTACCTTTATCACACAATGTATCGTTTGTTCTAGTATTTTGTAGTTTTACTAAAGCACCAATATCTCCTGTAAATAATTTACCAGCTGCTGTCTGGTGTTTACCTTTAACGATATAGATTTGACTGATTTTTTCTGGTTTACCATTATTGGCATTCACTACAGTACTATCAGCTGCAAGTACACCACTCAATACTTTTACATAACTAATTCTTCCAACAAATGGGTCCACAATTGTTTTGAAAACTTGTGCTGTTAAAACTTCCGTTTCACTTGTCAACAATTCCACTTTAACACCATTTGGAGTTGTAGCTGTATACATACCTCTTTCTGAATATGTTGGGAAATAACTAACGATTAAATCCATCAAACGTTGAATACCAATTGAATTAACTGCACTACCAGAATATACTGGACAAATTTCTCCATTACGCACACCAATACGTACACCACGTTTTAATTCTGCATCACTAAATTCTTCACCAGAGAAGAATTTTTCCATTAATTCATCATCCCCCATAGCTACAGCTTCTGCAATCTGATCTTTATATAGAGCCACTTCTTCTTGCATAGATTCTGGAACTGGACATGGTTTATCCGCTAATTCTGGACTGTAATACCAAGCTTTATTTTTAATGATATTTACAGATCCAACAATTTTACCATCTTCAACGATAGGAACTTCAAATGGAATAACGCTCTTACCAAATTCTTCACGCAACGCTTGATAACTAGCATCAAAGCTTGTGTGTTCTTCATCTAATTTATTGATGAAGAAGATTGTAGGTTTCTTTTCAGCAACGGCTTGTTTATACGCAAGTTTTGTTCCTGATTGTAAAGGATCTTTGGCATTGACTACAATTAAACTTGAATCACCTACCGAAAAACCACCTTGTTTTTCACCAACAAAGTCCAAATAACCTGGTGTATCAATAAAATTGATCTTACTATCTTCCCATTCAATTGGAACAATAGTTGTATAAACAGAAAGTCCACGACGAATTTCTTCTGCATCAAAATCAATCATTGAACTTCCTTCAGTTGTCTTTCCAAAACGATCTGTTGCCTTTGTATAATACAACATAGCTTCTAGAACACTTGTTTTTCCTGCTCCACTATGTCCGATTACGCTTACGTTACGTACTTCAAAACTCTGATAATCTCTCATACGCTTAACCTCATCTTAAGATAGGCTCTAATTGAGCTCTACAGTGTTCACGAACATAATCCAATGCAACACGACCTTGTTTATCTGTCATATCTTTATCAGCTCCATAAGCCAATAATTTTTCTACTAAGCTTGGATATCCTCCATAAGCAGCACGCATCAATGCAGTTACACCATTATTATCAAATAAATTCACATCGGCGTTTCTTTCAAGTAATAAGTGAATTGTGTCACGTTTAAATGCGATACAAGCTTCCATCAATGCACTACGACCTACTTCATCTTGATCATTGATTCTTGCTCCAGCATCTAATAATACTTCTACACAACGATCTTGTCCTAATAAACATGCACGCATTAAAGCTGTACGCCCTCTATCATCTTTGGCATTTACATCTGCTCCTGCATCAATCAAAGCCTTTAAGATTGTTTTATTACCTTTTTTTGCAGCTGTCATTAAAGCTGTTTTCCCTTTATTATCTGTAATATTCACATCTGCCCCATTATCAAGTAAAACCTGCACAACATCTTTTCGATCACGTTTACTTGCACGCATCAATGCAGTACGTCCATCACCATTTTGATAGTTTACATCTGCCCCTGCTTTGATTTGAGAACAAACCATTGGGAAATCTCCATTTGCACATGCATCCCAAAATACCTTATTAAAATTCTGATCCATTTCAATCATCCTCCTCATCCTTTATTGTCATGAAATCACAGAAAAACTGGAATGATAGTTCACCCCAGTTTACATATGTACAAAGAAAGATTGAAATTTTTATTTAATTTTACAACTTGAACTTGATTCATTTCAATCACTCCTTTGTTTAACTGATTCCATTCTAACAAAGAAATAATTATGTGCAAATCAAGTACCAACTTGGACAGAAAACCTACCGATTATGCCTTTTCACAAAACAATTCGATAGATTCATGAAGCAAACCCTCAATAAAAGCTACACGAATAGGAAATACAGGATCTGTTTTGTGCCATCCAAAAAGATTTCAATACAACTATTAAAACAATCCAAATGAATTTCTGAATCTCACTTTCTTAAAATAGGAAGTCCAAGTAATTCATGATAAAAATAAATCATTTCATCAAATTGTTCTTGTGTCTCACATTTAAATGCGACATGGTGAATCCCTTAATCATGATTTCTTCTTTCTAACAAGCTAAATGTCACTTGTCCTTTTTCTCTTTGGACATCTGTACAAACAACACGTACTCGCATACCCATTTGGAACACTTTACCATGTGTTTGTCCTTTTAAAGTCATAGTATCCTCATCATAATCGTAGAAATCATTTGATAAAGTATGAACTGGAACAAGACCTTCAACCGTATTATCCATTTCAACAAAGAAACCAAAGCTCATTACACCAACAATTGTTCCTTCAAAGACTTGACCTATACGTTTTTCCATGTATTGTGCTTTTTTATAGTCATTAACCATTCTTTCCATCATAATCGCATCTCTTTCTTTTTCCGAAATATGGAAAGCCTGTTTCTCAATTTTCTTTTCATCATTTGATGGCGTACGCTTTTGCTCATTAAAACAATATGCATGCAACATGCGGTGTACGACTAAATCTGAATAACGACGAATTGGACTTGTGAAATGACAATATTCTTCAAGTGCCAAACCAAAGTGTCCTAAACAATGTGCATCATAGCGAGCCTTCTGCATAGCGCGCAACGAAACCATAGACAAAACTTCATAGGCATTTTCATCTTGAATCGATTCTAAGAACTTTTGAATTTGGCTAGCATTGACTTCATCAGGATAAAAATCAAATGGAATACGTAAAGAATTCGCAACCGTACAAATCGTAGCCACTTTTTTAGGATCTGGATTTTCATGCACACGATACATGCTTGGAATTTTATTGACATGCATATGGTGAGCCACACAAACATTGGCTAAAATCATACATTCTTCAATCATTTGTTCGGCAAAACCACGTTCTAAGACTTTAACATCGACTGGATATCCATTTTTGTCCATAAGGATTTTTGCTTCTTTTGTATTAAAATCAATGCATCCACGATTATGAGATTGTTTCTTTAATAATTTAGCTAAAGATTCTAGAGTATACAACAAATCTTTTACTTCAGAATATTCTTCCAATATAATTCCATCACCATTTAAACATGCATTCACTTTTTTATATGTACAACGCTTATCAGAGTGAATCACACTTGGAAAAACATTGTATGTCAATAGATTTCCCCTCTCATCCACTTGCATAGCACAAGTAATTGTGAGTCGATCTACATTTGGATTTAAAGAACAAATTCCATTACTCAAATCAAACGGAAGCATTGGCACAACTCTGTCACATACATAAATTGAGTTTCCTCTTAAGTAGGCTTCTTGATCTAATGCGCTGTTTTCTTTTACATAATGAGAAACATCCGCAATATGCACATACAATAAATATCCTTTTTCATTTTTGACAATAGAAATCGCATCATCAAAATCCTTGGCATCATCCCCATCAATAGTAACCGTTAATAGATTTCTTAGATTTTTACGATTTTCAAGTTCATCCATTTGAACTTTTGCAGGAATCCTTTTACATTCCTTTACAATCTTTCCATTAAATACCTGACGCACTTGATTACTAGTAAGCATAGCGCTGATATCTACACCTGCATCGTCTGGATGTCCTAAAACTTGAATAATTTTTACTTGTAAAGGATCTGCATATTTCACAATTTGACATACAACCTTTGTACGTTTTTTAAAGCTAAATTCTTTTTCGTTGACCACATGAATTGAACAATGTAAATCTAAATCGCTATAGAAGAATGTTTTCTTCTTTTTTACAATCATAACTCCTGTAATATTTGTCAATCCATGATTAAACACTTTAATCAAAGATGGCTCTGGCTTTAAGCGAACTAACACTTCATCTTTATCAAAGATCCTCATCTTTTTATTTTTCGGAACATACACCTTATTGTTTTCATTAAAGACAGCAATTTCATATCTTGAAATATCTTTTGCGCTTCCAGCCATGAAATGTATATCATCAATCAAATACAAACTTGTATGATCGTTATAAATCAATTTTTCATCTTCTAACTCATTTAAAGACTTCACCATTTCTGTAAATTCTTTACTTGACTTAGGTCGAACGATTTTTTCTAAATCACGTATTTTACATTCTTTTTTTTCTTCTAAATATTGAATGATTTTTTCTTTCATTTTTTCCTCCTTTAAAACAGAAAAAAGACCTTAACGGTCTTTTAATTACACAATCTGCAATGCGATCACAATCGCAAAGAACAAAATTCCACAAACCAAAGTTAAACGAGAGATTACTTTTTCAGGTCCTCTTTCTTTTTGTACCGCAAACAAGTTCAAATCTCCACTTCCTGTAAAAGCAGCCGATAATCCGTCTGATTTACCACTTTGCAATAATGTTAATATAATAATAACACCAGATAATGTCATTAAAACCACGTTTAATATATCTTTCATTTTTCTCACACCTTCTACGATATTTCGATTATATCAATAATTCATAAAAAATACTAGTCAAAATTATAGCCTACTAAATCCATTAATGTATTTACTACATGAGTTGGATAAATTTTTAATTGTTCGATATCTTCTTTTGTATGAACACCCGTCTGCACAAGTACTGTTTCAATATTTTGTTCATACCCAAGTTTAATATCCGTTTCTAGATTATCACCAATCAATATGATTTCATTTTCTTTTAATCCAAAATATTCCAAACACAAATCAAGAATGGCTCGATTCGGTTTACCAATACGAGGTGATTTTTGATTGGCTGCATACTCAAACATATCGACTACACTTCCATTACCTACTTCAAATCCGCCAGGTTTTGCCAAGATACGATCATTATTTGTACCAATGATTTTAGCTCCATTTAAAATCAAAGACAATGCTTTTGAATATGACTTGTAAGTGGCATCTTTATCCAATCCAATAAAGACAAAATCTGGATTTTCATCATCAATCATAAAACCTTCTTGATCTAGTGCATTCTTCATACCTTGTTTTCCAATATAATAAGCCCTATTTCCGGCATAGTGTTTCTTAACATATTGACAAGCTGCCATAGCACTGTTATAAAACATGGATGGTTCAATATTTGTGTATCCCATATCTTCCATGTGTTTGACATTTTCTTGTGGCGTACGCATCGAATTATTTGTCAAAAAAATAAATGGAATCTTCTTTAGAATACAATAATCTAAAAACTGGTGGGCACTTTCAATAATTTGTGTACCACGATACATTGTACCATCTAAATCAAATACTAAAGTTTTCATATTTCACCTAAAAAAAAGAAAGCCTTAGTCGACTTTCTTTAAATCCATGTATGGGATTTCTGTTGGTGTTTCACGACCAAATAAAATCAATAGAACTGTAGCTTCTTTCTTTTCTTCATCCATAGATTCAATAACACCCTCTGAATTTTTGAATGCCCCGTTAGTAATTTCAACTCGGTCTCCAACTTCAAAGTCAACTTGTACGTTTACATCTTGACGTCCTAAGCGGCGTAAAACAGCATCTACTTCTTCTTGTGCTACTGGGAATGGTTTAGCACCTTTTCCACTAGAACCGATAAACCCAGTTACACCTGGTGTATTACGCACAATATACCATGCTTCATCTGTCATGATCATTTGTACTAACAAGTAACCAGAAAATAAATTGTGTGTTTTTTCAACTGGTTTACCATTTTTATATTCAATTTCTTTTTCTTCTGCAACGACGATTTGAAACAAGAAATCTTCAAGTCCCATAGTTTTAATACGACGTTCCAAATTTTCTTTTACACGATTTTCTTGACCTACATATGTATTAACTACATACCATTCTTTTTTTAACTCTGCCATAATTTCCTCCCTATGCGCCAACGATCATCTTAACTAGACCGCTTGATAAAACCTCACAAACAAAGAAATACAAACCAAACAATACTGTAAATACAACAACCAATCCACTTGAAGACATTAACTCTTTAAATGATGGCCATTTTACATTTTTTAATTCTTTGAACACTTTTGAAGGAGAATATGTTCTTTCCTTTTTTTCTTTACTCATATGGATTCCTCACTTTGTTTCTTTATGCAAAGTATGTTTGCCACACTTTGGACAATACTTTTTAATTTCAAGACGTTGCGTGTTGGTCTTCTTATTCTTTGGGGTCGTATAATTTCTTGATAAACACTCTGTACACGTCAAAACAACTTTATCTGCCAATTCCTTCACGCTCCTTAACTCATTAAATGTACCATTTAAACCATTCAACTGTCAATTGTCGTATACCATTTTTTTATCTTTTCAAACATAAAATTGACCTTTGAATAGCTTAATCCCAGCTCTTTGGCAATATATTGATAGGTATATCCCTCCGTACGTAAATTAATAATTTGAATATATTCTTTCCCAAACACTTTA
Source organism: uncultured Holdemanella sp. (assembly GCF_958348295.1). Classification (NCBI taxonomy): domain Bacteria; kingdom Bacillati; phylum Bacillota; class Erysipelotrichia; order Erysipelotrichales; family Erysipelotrichaceae; genus Holdemanella; species uncultured Holdemanella sp. The sequence continues at coordinate 7,684 of NZ_CATVYQ010000035.1, read as the reverse complement.
CTAATCCGATTTTTAATGTGTTCCCACATCAGTTTATCAATTACGATATCATGTATTTCTAAAGAATCTGTCATTTGAACTCCATTATAATACATGTTTGTATCTTCTTTGATTTTTTGATCTAAACTAATATTTACTTGATTTAAATAACATTGTTTTCGTAATGCCTGGCGCAAAATATCATATGCTTTATTCTTTGTACATTTTCGATAAAAACTAGTAAATGTTAAAACTCGATCCATTCGATATTCAAAGATACAACGATACAACAATAAATCTGCATGTCTATAAAACTCATCTCTATCACATAATATCGTATTTGTCTTACGAACAAATATATCAGCCCATATTTCTGTAACCATAGGCCTGTAATATTGTATTAAATTATTCATTTCATAAAAATCATTCATTTGAATTAAGTATATGCTCTCATATATATTCATAAGTATCACCTAATTTCATTATAAATAGGCAATGTGAAAAAGACATTAAAAAAGCCAATTTTTAAAAATTGACTTATTTTTTTGGATTTCTTTGATTATATACTTCATACATTAAGATAGCAGCTGCAACACTTGCATTTAATGAAGTAATGCTTCCTACCATTGGTAAGTAAACCATATAATCGCATTGTTTTTTTACAAGATTTGAAATACCCTGACCTTCTGATCCAATAACCAATACAGTTGGCGAATCATACATACCTTCACGATATTCCCTAGCCTCTTTCATATCGGTTCCAACAACCCAATATCCATTTTGTTTTAAATTTCTAAGTGTTTGCGATAAATTCGTGACAATGGAAACTGGCACTGTATAAGCAGCTCCCGTACTTGCCTTTACAACCGTCGGTGTTAAGCCGCAACTGTTGTGTTTTGTTAAAATAACACCATCGACACCTGCACAATCACATGTTCTTAAAATTGCTCCTACATTATGTGGATCTTGAATTCCATCCAAGGCAACAAGAAGACCTGGCTTTTTGGCACGCGCTACTATTTCTTCAATACTATACGTTTCAATTTCACTAACCTTAACTGCCACGCCATTATGATGTGTTGTATTGGCAATCTTATCTAATTTTGCACGATTACAATATTCTACTTTTAAATTTGATTTTTGGATCGACTTCAAAAGTTTTGCGTCCTTCAAGCCTTGAAGTACATATACTTTTTCAATTGAATCCATATCATTTTGAAGTGTAGAATACACATTTTTTCCATATACGATCATAGACTGTCCCCTATTTCAATAATTTTATCAAGACAAACCTTTAGTCTTTCTTGATGTCCATATAAATACAAATAGCCAAGCATCGATTCTAATGCGGTAGCTTCTAAATATGTTTTGTGTGTCGCATTTTTAGCTTTTGAATGAATAGTGGCATTTCTTCCACGCGCTAAAATTGTCTTTTCATCTTCTGTAAAGAAATCTTCTTCCATCATCTTATTTAGCATAATGGCTTGTCCTTTTGCACTACAAATAACGGCATTTTTCTTCTGTAGAACATGTGCCTTACGAAAGCCCAAACTCAATAGGTGCTCACGTACTGCCAAAGACATAACGGCATCACCAATCCATGCAAGACTTGTCGCATTTTCTGTTACAATTTCCATTACAGAATTCCTTTTTCAATCAATGTTTGACGAAGTGTATCGGCTGTTTCGAAATCTTTTTCTTTAACCGCATTTCTCCAATTTTGATACATCTCTTTATCTTCTTCGCTCATTGTGATTTTTTCAAATTCAATACCTAAAATATAAAGCATCTTTTCTAATGTATGTACTAAAACAGATAAATTTTCAACATCGATTTCTCTTTGACGTACAGCCTGATTGATTTTCTTAACCACTTCATAAACAACACTAATTGCGTTTGGCGTATTCAAATCATCATTTAAAGCATCCATAAATGCAGTATATGTTTCATCGAATGTAGTAGCTTCTTGAGCACTTGATAATGCCAATTTTACGCATGCTTGTTTATAAGCTGCTGCAATCTTGTCTAATTCTTTCTTTGAAGTTGTGAAAGCCTCTTCGTTTAAATTAAGTGGTGCACGATAATGTGTAGAAATCATTAACCAACGTGTTAGATTCCCTCCATGGTTTTCAATCAAATCTTTAGCCCACCATACATTTCCTAAAGATTTAGACATCTTAATACCATTAATGTTGATCATACCATTATGCACCCAGATATTTGCTAAATGAGTGTTGTTGCATACTTCACATTGGGCAATTTCATTTTCATGATGAGGGAATTTTAAATCCAATCCACCACCATGAATATCGATCAACGTTTTCTTAAATACATCCTGAATCATAACAACACATTCTGTATGCCAGCCTGGACGTCCTTTTGACCATGGTGAATCCCATTTAATTCCTTCTGTTGTTTCTTTCCATAAAGTAAAATCAAGTGGATTTTCCTTCTTTTCATTTTCATCAATACGAGCACCTACCATTAAATCGTCAATACTTTGATGAGATAATTCTCCATACTTTGCATCACTTTTTACACGGAAATAAACATCTCCTCCAACTTGATAAGCAGATTCATTTTGAATCATTTTATCAATAAACTCGATAATTTTATCCATTGTTTCAGTTACGCGAGGTGCATAATCTGGAAGATCTGCATGAAGTCCTCTTCGTACATCATTATAGGCATCAATAAATTTATCTGTAATTTCCTTTTCAGATACATTCTGTTCAATCGCCGTTTTAATGATTTTATCATCTACATCCGTATAGTTAGATGCGAAAGTCACATCAAAACCTTGTGCAGACAACGCTTTTTTTAATGTATCAAATACAACGATAGGACGAGCATTTCCAATATGTGGATAGTTATATACTGTAGGTCCACATACATACATAGAAATCTTTCCTTCTTCAATTGGTTTTAATTCTTCAATGGTTTGAGAATAACTATTATATAACTTCATAATAAAATGTCCTCCAATTCATTTATTTATTATACAATACAAAACATGAAAAAAAAAGCTAACCAAAAGGTTAGCTTACGTGTAAATTATTCATAATACGACGAATATCTTCTTCATATGGAGTACCAGCTAAATTTTCTAAAGCCGGATTAAAATATTCCATCATATGATCGATATCTTTTAAATATGAATATTGAAGTCCAATTAAATATTGCATTGTGCCAACAGGAAATTTCTTATTGTTGTCAAGTTCTGACTTACCATCCCACATACTATTCAAGATTTCCTTACAATCATCAATATATTTAGCTTCTTTCTTCATTAAAATGCTAAATTGAATTTGCATATTCTTAAATGATTTTTCATCAACATAGCTTTTTCCATAAGAAAGCATACCCTCTGCTTTTTTTATTTTACCTTTTTCTAAGTAATAATAGAATCCACGAGAAGCAACACTTGCTTTTTGTTTATTTGAAATACGCATGTTTTTCAATAAATCAAATTGTTCTTCAATTTTAGCATCATTTCTTTGTGCTAAGTATCCACTTAAACGCATATACTCACGATTAAATGCTTGATATGAAAATTTACAAGCATTTGAATCCAATGTTTTATAGAATTCATCATATTGTTCATTATCCAATTGAGATAATAATTTTTTCCATACCACTTTCTTCATAATGATTGGCACAAATATAAAAACCAATGTCATTATGACAATAATTATTAAATTTAAATTCTTACTCATCTTTATTCTTATCCTTTTCTAATTCTAAAGTTAAATCTCGAAACTGAGCTAATAGATCTTCATCTATTCCATCTTTTCTTAATTTTTCCATGTAGACAGCATCTAAATCATCTACATCTTTTGTCAAATCATCGCGCTCAGAATCTGTCAAACGATGTCGAATTCCCATCGCTAACACCTCACAATCTCTAAAGGTTAGAATACAGTATTTACCTATTTATTTCAAGTTTTTGGTTTGCACTTTTTAGTTAAGACAAGAAAAGACTTTCCAAAGGAAAGTCACACGTCTAAATGACGTGCCCGGTTCGTTTCCAGTCGTCCGGTAACATTTCAATATCCACTCCATCTTTCTGAATCATTCGGTATCCCGATCCATTCAGTCTTTATCGATGGAGTTTTTATTGTATGCTTTTTTTATAAATACTTCAGAATTTCATCCATGATCTATGTATCTATCATCCAGTAAGATATCATAAACTTCTGGTTCTGATTATTTACCTCATTTAATCCACAAATCCCATGCCTCTTCGATTGATCACATAGGCTGCACAATAATGTACACTCAGTCCTTTGATTTTTGTATACTTTTCTTTTCCAATCTTACTCGTATTCTTTGGATCTACTTTGATTACATCCACTTCATTCATCAAACATTTTCTTTCTACTTTTTCTAATATCTTTTTATACGCAAAACTCGATAATGTTTTGTTTTGTTTTTTAGGGCGATAGAGCATCCTAGTTTTCAACTGCTTGAAATTCAAGTCTTCAACGACTAGACTTTTCTTCTTGGATTTACAATATTCCATAATTTCAATGGCCAGCTGATAAAGTTCTTCATTACGTTTGTTCTTGGTATTTTCTTTATGGATTGGATACTTCTTGATCAATACGATATTTCCATCCATATTGGTTTCACATAGTGCTATATGGTCCACATTGATATCGATTCCTATTGCTCCATACAATGTATCTGTCTTTGGAAGATTCATATGTTTTTCAAATATAGCTTTCACAATAAAGTATTCACCATAATCCATCAATTCATAGGCTACTGCTTTATTAGGTGAATCGTGCTTTTCATTGACTCTTGCATACAATTCATTCTTGTATTTATGAAACTGTACTTTGAATACGATGTCTTTCTGAGTACTTCGATAGGTCAACATATCAGTATCAACATTTAATTTGAAAAGGTTGTTTGAATACTTGCCCTGTCTTCTTCCTGGAATCAACATTCTTCTGGCTCTTTTAAAACGATATGTTTCTAAATCACCATTTTTCAAGTTCTTTTTACCGCCAAAACATACAGAAGGCATCTTTCTTTTAAGTTTGAACTCATTACGATTTCTTCTGAATTTTAGATTACGAATGATGCTTTTCAATCTTTTGATATTTGGATCCAAGATCTGTACTTCATACAGATAGTCTTCTTCTGTATATTTCTTTTTTTTGGATCTGTTGATCAATTTCTCTTTTTCCTTTAAAGCCTTCTTCAATTGATTTTCCTTCTTTTTGATTTTCTTGTCTATCTTTTTGATACGAGTCTTGATCATATCTTGATTTTCTTTTTCAAGACATTTAAGACTTTTCACCAAGGCCTTGGCCTCACTAATGGCAGACAAAGGAAAATAATCACTTGTACCATAGAAGGACTTGATCATTCTTTGATCTGTTTCTGAATAGGTAACATCTTTATAAGCACGATCAAAACAGATCTTGAATGCCTTATGAAGCATACAATTATACAGTTCAAGATCCTTTTTAATGATGGATTCTGCTTCTGGTTCTAAATCTTTATAATAGATTCTTTGCGACATTGAAAACACCTTCATAAGACAAGTCCTCCTGTTCTATCTGACTCTATTATACTATATTCAAAACAGGTTTAATAGATAGATTTGAGACTTTATAATTTATTTTATTTGTGTCATTATATCACTAATGTGAATATGTGATCTTTATCGATGTTCTCACATGTTCACATTAAATTCACATATAATTAATATATGGACACTACTTATCATTCAAACATTCCAGTTGAAACTTTATCACTTTTAGATTGTGATGTTAGAAACTTTGATTTTATTCATCCCATCAAAAACATCTTCTTCGATAATATTGACTACATTCGAAAATTAGATGCTTCCGGTAAGGCTCGGCCATGCATTCTTGATAATGTTGAACGATCACTTCTTTGCCACACATGTTATCTTGGCTTTGACCAATTTGAATGTCCCGATTGTGACAACTGGAATGTCGTCCCCCATTCTTGTCATTCTAGATTTTGTAATGCCTGTGGTGTTAAATATGCCAAACAGCTTGCAGCCAAGGCTACTTCTTTTTGTCTCGACTGTCCTCATAGACACATTGTCTTTACTGTTCCTTAAGAACTTAGAAACTGGTTCAGACAGGATCGTACCAGACTCAATCTATTGTTTGTTGCAGCTGGAAATACAATATGTATACTTATGAATAGATCATTATTAAAGAAACTGAAAACGAAACAATTAAGGAATACTCATTATATATTCAAAGATATTCCTGTTCGTAATGAATTTGGCATGATTGCCACTATACATACTTTTGGAAGGGACCTTAAATGGAATCCACACATCCATTGTCTTGTACCGGAACTTGTATATTCACAAAAAAACAAACTAACATAAAATGTTCCACCATTTCAATTTTTCTAGGCTTCGAAAAACATTTCAATATCAGCTGATACATCTCATCATTGAATCTGGTGGATTGAGTAAACTAGAAGAAAGAAACAGACTCTATAAAGAACACCCAAAAGGTTTCTATGTCTATGCCAAATCTAAATCAGATAATAATGATTCCAATAACAGTAAAAATATTCAAGGTTGCATAAACTACTTTATTCACTATGCAGGTAGACCTGCCATGGCTGAAAATAGAATTACAGAATACAATAAAGAATCAAATACTGTCAGCTGGTTCTACAATGATCATAAGGATGAAAAACGTCATGATGTCACAGACAATGTGATCGACTTTATAAATCGTCTCATCATACATATACCAGACTACCATTTCTTAACCACTCGATATTATGGATTCTATGCCAATGCATCTAAGAAAACTCTAGATAAAGTACATGCGCTTCTTGGAATCAAAAAGAACAAGGATTATTCTCGTGAAACAAGAACTAAAGCTCTTAAAAACAAACTAAATAAATTCAAATACCGCACACATTTAATAGATTCTTTTAACATAGATCCAATTCAATGTAAATGTGGATCTATAATGCAATATACCTATAATCCTTGATCATAAGGATGAAAAACGTCATGATGTCACAGACAATGTGATCGACTTTATAAATCGTCTCATCATACATATACCAGACTACCATTTCTTAACCACTCGATATTATGGATTCTATGCCAATGCATCTAAGAAAACTCTAGATAAAGTACATGCGCTTCTTGGAATCAAAAAGAACAAGGATTATTCTCGTGAAACAAGAACTAAAGCTCTTAAAAACAAACTAAATAAATTCAAATACCGCACACATTTAATAGATTCTTTTAACATAGATCCAATTCAATGTAAATGTGGATCTATAATGCAATATACCTATAATCCTTTAGAAAACTCAAAGAATGACAGAACATACAGAAAAAGATGTATTGATGAAATGATGCGAATGTATAAAAGAAGGATATAACAAAAAAAAGAACTCCATACTAAACAAGGCTATTACCATTAGTCTGTTTTGTCATGCCAATAAAGTTCTAAACCCAGATAATTCGGTCATTTTTAAATTTTCAAATTCATCTTCTCCGAAACCAATTTCTTAATATATAAGACACATTTAATAAAACAGGATATAGACATCATTAATGTCAAATAGACTTGTACAATTTACCTGTAAGTGAGGTAATGAAACATGTGTACAGAATTTAATTTAAACGTCAACTTCTCGTAATTTTTATACATCTATACAAAAAAAACATCCCGTTGTG
>NZ_CATVYQ010000034.1:0-23950 GCF_958348295.1 uncultured Holdemanella sp. | reverse complement strand
ATTTAAAAAGTAGAGTTTATTTTTACTTAAATTAAAAGGTTATTGGAATATATCATATTTATACAAATTCCGTCTATTTTTGGAGTAGCGTTCCAAAAATATTTGTATTGGTCTTGAACGCTTTGTTGTCAACTTCCTACTGAAACTTAACTTAAGTTTAGGAGAAGAATAAATGAAAAATAGCCAAAAAGCCTTATTGGCCTCTATGGTTACTTTAAGCCAGGGTGTGACAGCTATGGCTTCACCGGTTCGTGTTTTCGCTAATACTGAACCTGTTCAAACAAAAAATACGACTGTAAAAAAAGAAACTGCAAATGTTCCAAAGAATGGATATACATTTGTGAGTGCTCCAGTTAGTGAGCCTGTTGTAGAAAATAACACAGTCACTATCAACCATGTAAATGGTGAAAAAACTCGTATTACATTTTTAGAAAATAATTTATTCCGTTTAGATATGGAACCAGATGGAAAAGATGAAAGCTTTAAAGAATATGCTACACCTAACAATAGTAATCACACAGGTCGTATTGTTCAACAAAGCGATTCATCAAGTGAATATTCAAAACCAACTCCTACAGTTACAAATGATGCAGGAGTATACACAATTGCTGTGAAAGATGGTGTATCTTTAGAAGTATCTAAAGAAGATGCTACAATGACATTAAAACGTGCAGACGGATCTGTTGTTTGGCAAGAATCACAACCCGTACAATATAAAAATGGTAGCACTATCCAGACTTTTGTAAAAAATAGTGGTGAAAACTTCTTTGGTGGAGGAACTCAAAACGGACGTTTTATCCATACGGGAGAATCTATCAATATTGTTAACGAAAACAACTGGGTAAGTGGCGGCGTTGCCAGTCCAAACCCATTCTTCTGGTCAACAAATGGTTATGGTGTAGTTCGTAATACATTTAAAAAAGGTGTTTATGACTTTGGTAAGAAAAACAGTAACGAAGTAGAAGCAACACATTCAGAAAAACGTTTGGATGCTTATTACTTTGTAGGCGATACACCAGTAAGTGTTTTACAAGGATATTTCAAATTAACAGGAAACCCAGCTTTATTCCCAGAAGAAGCATTCTATTTAGGTCACTTAAACTGTTATAACCGTGACGAATGGGTTGAAGGTGGTTCTACACCATTAGAAACTGTAAATGATAAAGTAAAATATTCAGAAAAAAACAATGGTGGACAAATTAAACAAGGCGGCGTTCTTGAATCATTAAACGGAACGAACGAAACAGATTATAAATTTTCAGCACGTGCTGTAATCGATCAATATGAAAAATACGATATGCAGTTAGGTTGGTTCTTACCTAATGATGGATATGGTTGTGGATATGGTACAGACGATGCAAATTTGGATAATAATATCGCAAACTTAAAGAGCTTTACAGACTACGCAAATTCCAAAGGTGTTGGAACAGGTTTATGGACACAATCTTCATTAACACCAGATCCAAATCAGCCAGTGCATTTACAACGTGACTTTGAAAAAGAAGTTTACAATGGTGGAATTCGTACATTAAAAACGGATGTTGCCTGGGTTGGTTCAGGATATGACTTTGGTTTAGATGGAATCAATAAAGCTTATAACATTATTTCCAAAGCAGAAACTAAGAACAGACCAACAATCGTTACGCTTGATGGTTGGGCTGGAACACAAAGATATGGTGGTATCTGGACGGGTGATCAGACAGGTGGAAACTGGGAATATATTCGTTTCCAAATTCCAACATATATTGGTCAAAGTTTAAGTGGTAACCCTAACGTTTCAAGCGACGTTGATGGGATTTTCGGCGGAAGTTCAACTATTCAAGCTCGTGATATTCAATGGAAAACATTCACAACTATGCTTTTAGATATGGATGGTTGGGGAAGTTATCCTAAAAAACCATACGTATTTGGAGATGAAACATCATCAATCAACCGTATGTATTTAAAACTTAGATCTCAATTGATGCCTTACATTTATTCAACTGCATATACTTCTGCAAACTTAGGAGAAGGCAGTGAAAAAGGTAAACCACAAGTTCGTGCAATGTTCTTGGAATTCCCAGAAGATGCGAATACATATAGTAAAAACATGCAATATCAGTTCATGTTTGGTAAAGATTTCTTAGTGGCTCCAGTATATCAAAATACAGCAGCAGATAAGGATGGAAATGATATTAGAAATGGTATCTATTTACCAGATTCAAACCAAGTATGGATCGATTACTTTACAGGAAAACAATATCGTGGTGGAACGACATTAAATAACTTTGATGCTCCAATTTGGAAAATGCCATTGTTTGTAAAGAATGGTGCAATTATTCCAATGTTTGAAGCGCATAACAATGCTGCAGCTAAAACGGAAACAAACAAAGGTGGAGTGGATAAATCAAAACGTTTAGTTGAATTCTATCCAGACAAAGAATCTGAATATACTCAATATGAAGATGAAGGAAATACAGTAGATAACTCTAACCTTGAAGAAGTTAACTACGGATCAAATGTAACAACTCATTACACAAGTTCTGTAAAAGATGGTAAAGCCATATTAAGAGCAGAAGCAAGTCAGGGTAGCTACAATGGATATGATGCAAATAAAGAAACTACATTTATTGTAAATGTAAGTAAAAAACCTACGGCATTAACAGGAAAAGTTGGATCTTCAAAGGTTGAATTAAAAGAAGTTAAATCTCAAGAAGAATTCGATAGTGCAACAGGAAATGTATATTTCTACAATAAAGAGCCTAACTTAAACAAATTTGCGACAGAGGGTTCAGAATTTGAAAAGACTGAAATCAAAACAACTCCTAAATTGTATGTAAAATTCGAAAAGACAAATGTAAGCTCAAATGGAATCGAATTAACAGTAGATGGATTTGTGAATGATGGAAATTTAGATAAAGATGAATTAAATGAAAATCTTCAAACTCCTGCTAACTTTAAAGCAGACGAAGAAAACATTACTCCAACAACAATTCCTTTGAAATGGGATGCAGTTAGTGATGCGACTGAATATGAAGTAGAAACAGATGGAATGATTCAATCTGGAATTACAGAAACAAGCTATACGCATACAGATCTTGAATATCACTCTAAACATACATATCGTGTGCGTTCAAGAAATAAAGATGGATATTCAAAATGGAGTGATCCAATCGAAGTGGAATCTGCACTAGATCCATATCGTAATGTACCAAAAGATATTAAAGTATCTTGGGATTATGGTGATGCATGGGGTAAATTGAGTAACATTTTAGACTTTGATTATGGTACATTCTTCCACTCAACAAATTCAGTGACTGAAGATCAAGGATTGATCTATGATTTGAAGAAAGTTTACGATTTAGAGCGTATTGACTATACTCCTCGTAATGATAATAAGGGTAATGGTACTGTACAGAGAATGGATGTTTATACATCTATTGATGGGGTAAACTGGACATTATCATATGATTCAAGTAAACAAAAATCAGATTGGACATACTCTAAAGATATGTCAGATTTAGATACTAAGACTATCGATATGACAGGAACATCAGCTCGTTATATCAAATATGTTGTTAAGAAGTCAAAAGGTGGATTCTTCTCAGCTGCAGAACTTCAACCATATATCGTAGATGGAAGTGAAGGATACGTTATTGGAGATACTAACAATGATGGTGTTATCGATGAAAATGATGCTACACAAATTGAAAACTATGTAGGTCTAGAAGATGGCGATCCAACTTGGGATCAGGTAAAACGTTCAGATTACAACAAGAATGGTTATTATGATGCACAAGATATCACTCAAACAATGGTTCATTTAGATGGTGGAGTAAAAACACCTTCAAAGGATCCAAAAGGTTCTTTGATTACATCATTAGATAAGACTGATTATGCTGCAGGTGAAACAGTTACATTAACTATTTCAGGTGTAGATATGAAGAATGTTTACTCTATTGGTGGAAAAATTGGTTATAACTCAGATGATTTAACTTTCAAAGGCACATCAGCTACTTTAGCTACGGCTAATATGAGAGAATATAAATTTGATCGTATAGCTTATAAGAAATCTGAAAACAATGCTGCAGTTAATAGAAATATAAACTTCACATATACAAATAGTGGAAGTAAGAAATCTATTTCAGGTACAAAAGATGTTGTAACAGTAACATTTACTGCAAAGCGCGATATTTCTTTAACACCAGACTATTTCAATGCTTCTGAATACATGTTTGTAAGTAACAACTTGAATGCAATTAATCCAACTGTTGCTAGTGAAGATATTAAAACTCCAGATGTTACAGTTTCACAAATCAAAGTACAGAGTGTACAAGGTCAAGATGAAAGTGTATTACAATCTGGAATGGGTGTAGATAAGTTGATTGATGGTAAATGGGGTGCAGATGCAAACCGTTTCGAATTCAAATGGGGAGATAATGGAGATGAAGTTCCTGCAAGAGTTCCTTATTGGGTATTATTCAACTTTGATGGACAAAAAACAATCACAGACATGACTATTCGTGTTCGTGTAGATGGCACAAATATTAATACAGGCGCATTAAAAGACTTTGAATTGTATGCAGTTAATGGTGAAGAAGAAACAAAACTTGGAGACTACTCTATTACAGCCGTAGATTCTAAACAAGGTTTCAACATTCATTTTGATGCACCAGTGCAAGCTGAAAAAATCAAATTAAATGCATTGAACAGTCAAGGTGGACTTGAATACAAATTAAATATTGATGAAGTAGAATTCTATCAAAATGAAGCTACTTATGCAGAAGATATTGTATTCGATGAAAACAATGCTTCTACAATAGGTGTAGGTCAATTAAAAGCATTTAAAGCTACAGTACTTCCAGAAAATGTAACAAATGGATTGTATTCTGTTGAAAGTGATAAACCAGAAGTTGTTTCAGTTATTCGTACAGTCGATGGTGATCACTACAACTATACTTTACATGCGAAAAAACAAGGAAAAGCTGTATTGACAATTACTTCAAATAGTACAAATAAAGAAGGCAAAAAGATTACGAAGACATTCGAAATCAATGTAGTAGCTGGTCAAGTTGTTGTCGATGATTTGAAAGCACAATTAGATGAAGCAAATAAAGCAATCGAAAACAAGAATCTATATACAACGGCTTCTATTGATGCATTAAAAGCAGCGGTTAAAACTGCAGAAGCTGTATTAAAAGATAAAGATGCAACACAAACAGAAGTGAATGCACAAACAATTAATTTATTCAAAGCTATTCAGGCTCTAGAATATAAGGGTTCTAATGAAGGACAACCAGATTGTGAAACTGAAATCACAATTGACCCTGAAAAAGTAACGGCCACTTCTGAAGCAACAATTGATGGTGATATAATTAAAAATGCATTTGATGGTGATGAAAATACAATTTGGCACTCAAATTACAATGGACAACACACACTTCCACAAGGTGTAACAATGGATTTAGGTGCAGAGTATGACGTTCAACAATTGAATTATCTTCCTCGTCCAGGTAGTGGCAATGGCGATATCACAAAATATATGGTTGAAACAAGCTTGGATGGCGAGAAATTTAAGACTGTTGTGGTTGGAACATTCGAACACGATGGAAGTATGTTAGTGAATAAGGGTGAATTCAAGAAAGTTAAATTTGATGTAACTAAAGCTCGTTATGTTCGTTTTACAGCATTAGAGTCTTTAGGAAATGAATTGAATACTTATGCTTCAGCTGCTGAAATCAAATTGTTTGGAACATTGCATAAAGAAGCAATTCCTGCAACAAGTATTACATTGGATAAAGCGGAATTAACATTAAATGTTAATGAAACAGCGCAAGTGAAGGCGACTCTTTCTCCAACTGAAACAACAGATGTTGTCACTTGGTCAAGTGAAGATGAGTCAATTGCCAAAGTGGATGCGACTGGAAAAATTACAGCTGTTGCCAATGGAACAGTAAATATCATTGCGAAAGCAAATGATCAAGTACAAGCTACAGTTACAGTTACTGTAAATGCTCCAGGTCAAGCTCAATTACAACAATTGATTGATGAAGCAAACAAAGTAAAATATGAAAATGTAGTTCTTCAAGATGCATTGACAAAGGCTATCGCAAAAGCAACAGATGCATTAAATGGTGATGAACAAGAATTACAAATGGCTTACTATGAGCTTGCTGCTGAAATGTCAGAATTAGAACTTATTCAAAATAATCTTGATGAGTTGAATGGATTTGTTCAAATGGATGATTCTTTATATGTAAAAGATGACGCATTTACTCTTTTCAAAAATAAAGTTGAAATTGCAAAGAATTTAATGGCTGATCCAATCAATAAAAAAGAATTATTAAAACCTCAAATCAAAGACTTAAGCGATACTTACAAGTTATTAACTAAGTTGAATAGAGAAAAATTGACTGCAGCAATTGAATTGGCAGAACGAGTAAAAACTCAAGATTGTGTAGATAATGAAGAATTGGCTGCATTTAATGCTGCTTTAGAAGCTGCAAAGGCTGCTGATCCAGCAAATAATGAAGAAATTGATGCATTAGTTAATGCATTATTAGATGCACAGGCAAATCTAAAATACAAACAAAATGGTTTAACTACACAAGATCAAAGAGATTCTATCCAATACGCATTAGATATCTTAAAAGGATTGAACCTAGAAGATTACAGTAAAGAAGATCAAGAAACTATCAAAGCTGCAATCGCAAAAGGTGAAGAAGCATTGGCTAATCCAGAATTAGATCGTGATGATGCTAACAAAGTAATCAAACAACTTGTTAAAGCGTTGGCTGTTAAACCTAACGCACCTACTACTCCAGATAAACCTGGAACAGGAAGTGGAACAGAAACTAAGCCAGGAACAGGAAGTGGAACAGAAACTAAACCAGGAACAGGTAGTGGATCAACAACTACAAAACCTGGATCAGGAACTACAACAACAGTAAACCCTAGCAAGGGACAATCTAACGCAAATACAGGCGTCGAAAATAAAGCTGGATTGTTCGGATCATTAGGTGTTGGTGCTGCTTCTCTTGCAGGTATCGCAACGATCCTTTATCGTAAGCGTGAAAATGGAAAAGGTTTAAAAAAAGTAAAAAATAAAAAGTAATCTGTAATATATTCTCCTATATTAGGAGAATATATTCTTTAAAGTAAGGTGTTGTATATGAAGTGTATTAAAAAAATAATTGTTTTACTTATGGCATTTGTGATGATTACTGGATGTCAAACTCATCAAGAATCATCAAAACCAGGAACAATCAAAGAAATCAACATTGATAAGATGGTGGAAAAATTTGATGATGAGGATACGTTTGTGGTGATGATTACACAAACAGATTGTGGTTACTGTAAAGACTTTCATGAACTATTGGATAACTGGCTACCTACACATAACCTAACTATCTATGAAGTTAACCTAGATCATGAAGAGAATGCGACTCCTAATGACAATTTGGCAAGGATACGTCCTTATTTTTCAAATTTTAAATATACGCCTTCTGTATATTATGTAAAAGATGGAGAGTTCGTTTCTGATTTGAATCCTCAAGTACAAACAATCACTGAATCTATGTTGAATCAATGGATTAAACAAAACAACATTTTATAACGTAAAGGGCATAGCTTTGGCTATGCCTTTTTGGAGGTATTGAGTTGAATAAAAAATGTAAAAGATTATTATGTGTATTTTTAGCACTAATCATGGTGTGTATGACACCTTATCATGTATATGCCAAATCAGATAATACAATAGATGTTTATCCATATATTAAAAAGGCGGTTAATAAACTTGATAAACTAAATTCTTTTAAATATACAGTAGCCGATGTGTATGGAGATGGGGAAGAGTTGCGTTGTACCATTTATAATGGGGAAACACCAAATCAATATATCGAAGTTATTAATAATTATCCAATGGATGATGGCAGTGGAGAAGTTTGTTTTAAATATATAAAGCATGACAATAATGAGTGGGCTTATGTGATTAGTGAAGAAAATTTTAAAAAGAATTTAGATTCTATTCCCTTTGATAATTGGACAACAACACATCAAGATGAAGATGGAAATGTGGCAGACATTCCAAGTTTAGGTAAATCAGGCTATCGTGCGATGATATTATATGAATTGGTTAATGAAGAAAAATATTTTGCGGATCTTACCAATGAGTATGTAAAAGAGCATCAAGATGAATTAGGTGATGTGGATATTTGGATAAAAAGTTTTAATAAAGAAGCAAAAAAGTTTCGAAAAGCTTGTAAAAAGGGTGTCATCACAAAAACAAAAAAGGGAAAATTATATACTGTATTGATGAAGTCGGGGAATCAAACGGTTAATTTTTCTTTTAATGTAGATAAAAATGGAAGATTGACTTCTTATTTAGTGAATAATGTTGTAAATTACGAGTTTTATGGGTTTAAATAAACATAAATTTGATTATGGACTTAGATGACGTTTTGTTGTCTAAGCCTTTTTTGTTTGAAGTGACATTTGTCATCTAAAAGTGGTGACATATGGAAATTGAAAAGGTTTACAATAGGCTTATAATGAATGTGTATTCTATGTGATACTCATGTTTAAAAGTCGCTAAAATATGTGAAATTATGTGTAATAACACTTGAAAACATTAACATATTTATTATAAAATATGAGTAAATAAGAAACGCGGAGGGAAAAATAATGAAATATGTAGTTATGGTAAGTCATGGCGAATTTGCACCAGGATTACACAGTGCCGTTAAAATGATGACGGGAGATCGTGAAGATGTATTGTCTACAAGCTTAAAGGACGGAATGAGCGCAGACGAATTCGCATCTAACTTTGCTGAATTGATTAAAGATTTCAAAGTAGATGACCAAGTCATTTTATTAGCTGATATTTTGAGTGGATCTCCATTCACAAATGCATTGAATGTATTGGATCAAAAAGGATTGCTACAAAATACTTTAGTAATTGCTGGTATGAATATGCCTCTTGCAATCACTGCTGTATTAATGAAAGACAACTTTGATAATGTGCAAGATTTAAAAGATACATTATTAAGCGAAGGTCGCACAGGATTAACTGATTTTACAGTTGCTTCTGATGATGACGACGAAGATCTATAGGATTTGGCTATAACGCATATAGCGAAGGCATAAACAGAATAAAGGAGGACATATAATGATTAGTTTTATTCGTGTTGATGATCGTATTATCCACGGTCAGATTGTTACAAGATGGTCTAAAGAATACCCTTGTGATGGAATTATCGCAGTTAGCGACAAAGCTGCAACTACACCTGTATTGACACAGTCATTCAAGGCTAGTACAGACAAGAAAGTATTTGTTTGGACAAAGGAACACTGGAGAGAAAAAGCAGAAACAGTTAAGAATTCTAATAAAAAATATTTCTTAATTACTAAAAACCCAGTAGATATGAAAGAATTGTTAGTAGACGATGGATTCGTACCTAACGATGTTAAAACAGTAGTTATCGGACCATGTAATGATCGTCCAGGAGCTACAAAATTAGGTCAAAACCAGTCAATTACTCAAGAAGAAGCTGAAGCATGTGAAGCTTTGACAAATGCTGGTTACACAGTATTGTTTGCGTTATTAAAAGAAACTGCAATCGGTACTTGGGACAAATTTAGATCTAAATTTGGTTACTAATAGTGGGAATAGTAAACAAATTAAGATAATAGAGAGAAAAAAAGGAGAGATTTATAATGAGTTGGTTACAAGCAATTTTAATCGGACTTATGAGTTGTACAGCAGCTAGTACTATCGCTTGCTTAGGTACAACAGTAGGTAACTACACTTTGAACCGTCCTTTGGTTGCATCATTATTCGTAGGTTTGATCCTAGGTGATGTATCTGGATGTATTCAAATTGGTATTCCAATGCAGGTAATGTGGATCGCATTGGTTACACCTGGTGGAACAGTCGCATCTGACTTACGTGCTGTAAGTTACATTGGTATTCCATTGGCTTATGTTGGAGCAAAAGCTGCTGGTATGGATTTTGGAGGAACTGATGCTCGTGGTTTAGCATCTAGTATCTCAGCCATGACTGGTGTAATCGGTATTACTTTATTCTACGGAACAGCTATGATGAACCTTATTTGGCAACACTGGGGCTGGGCTCAATTGGATAAAGGAAACTTAGATTGTTTAGGAAAAGTTGATGTTGTTCTCCCACTAATTTCACACTTTGTATTATCATTCTTGCCAGTTACTTTACTTTGCTACTATGGATCTGGAGCCGTAGCTGAATTGTTCCAAAGTTTGAATGTTAATGTATGGTATGTAAAAGCTATCTTATCAGTAGGATCAGTACTTCCTGCAGTAGGTATTGGTATCTTGTTAAAATCAGTAGTATCTAAGACTTCTGACTTGGTTTACTTCATGTTCGGATTCGCTTTAGCTGCTTCTATGGGATTAACATTAATTGCTGCTACAGTAGTTGGTGGTGTATTCGCATTGATTAACTACCAAATGACAATGATGAAAGCTACAGGTGCTGTTGGTGGTGCATCTGCAGACTATGATGACGAGGAGGACATTTAATTATGAAAAAGATTTCTAAGAAAACATTAAATAGTTCTTTCTGGCGTTGGTGGTATGGAAACTTAACATGTTTCTCACACGAACACATGCAGACATTTGGTTACATGTGGTCAATGCTTCCAATTATTAAGGAATTATATCCTACTCGCGAAGAACAATCAGAAAAAATGACTACTTACTACCCATTCTTCAATACTGAACCTCAGATTGGATCAGTCGTAGTTGGTATCACAGCTGGTTTGGAAGAAGCTCGTGCAAACGGAGCTGAAGGAATCGATGATGAAATGATCAACGGTATCCGTGCAGGTCTAATGGGACCTTTGGCAGGTATTGGTGACTCATTGATCGTTGGTACTTACATTCCTATCTTATTAGGTATCGCATTAGGTTTCGCAGAAGGTGGATCACCTTTAGGACCTTTATTCTATATCATCGTATGGAACGCAACTTCAATTTGGTTCCAAAAATTCGTATACTTCAAAGGTTATGAATTAGGTGGTAGTGCTGTTGAATTGTTAGTAGGACAAAAAGCAACTGCGTTCCGTGAATCAGTATTGGTTATGGGACAAGTTATCGTTGGTGCGATGGCAGCTTCTTGGGTATCAATTTCAACTAACTATGTAATTGCACAATCTTATGATGCAGAAACTGGTAAATTATCAGACGTAACATTAGGATCTAAATTAGATGGAGCTTTCCCTAAGATCTTAACAATGTTATTCGTATTGTTTGCTTGGTGGTTGATGGCTAAGAAAAACATTACTCCAATTAAAGTATTGTTATTGTTCGTAGTTATCGGATTCGTAGGATCTGTTGTAGGATTCTTAGGATAATCATTTAAGACAATTAAAGACGGGCTTAACTTGTTAGGCCTGTCTTTTTTTCTTATAATAAATATATGTATATTTGAAAAGGAGCGTTAATTATGAGTTTGAGCCGCAAAGAAAGAGATCAGCTTGCAGAAGTCATCCAAAGAGAAAATGAAATGGTATTAAAAGTGGGAAGAATGGTCAGAAATGCCTTTATTCTAACACTTGCTTTTGGTGCTGTTACATATTGGGGATGGTCAGGGATGACAGATCCAATGTTTCCTAATATTCCTATGAGCGTACGTAATGTAGCTAAATGGATTGCTTTGATTGGTTTGATTTTATCGGGTTTATTTACTGTTTTAGGATTCATTTCTCATAGAAATGGGAAGAAAAGTGTATTAAAGAAGATTGATTTGTACGAAAAAAAGTAAAGATTTGTATATTTTGATTTAATTTATTATGATATTAACTAAAAATAACAATAATTGTGTCATATGTTAACATAATTTCACATAATATAACTACATCTATCACTTTATTGTTTAGTAATATACTGTTGAGCCAAAGATAGTGGCTCACTTCATAATCAAATTCCCTTTCTTAAAACTTTCTTGAGAAGCCCCGCTAAAGGGGCTTTTCATTTGCTTTTTTGAAAGTTGGACATACAAATAGTAGATGCGATATAATAATGAGGATGAAAGAAGTGTAATTTTTATGGAAGATAAAATACGAATTATAATGTATTCAAGTGCAGATAAAGTGGATGGCCAAGGAGTGGGTAGTGCCTACGAAGAACAGGTCAATCTAATTAAAGAAGGAGCTAGTGATATTTTTGAAGTGGGTATCAATAACTGGATCAAAACTCCAGATATTCAACATTTTCATACGGTCGATCCTACTTTCTATGTAAAGATGCAAAATCATAAGGCCGCTAATATAGCCTATTGTCATTTTTTACCAGATACTTTAGAAGGTAGTTTAAAGATTCCGGCACCATTATTGAATGTATTCCGTTCTTATTTGATTCAATTCTATAAGAGTGCAGATCGTTTGGTCGTTGTAAATCCAAGCTTTATTGATGCATTAGTAGAATATGGTATTGATCGAGAAAAAATTTATTATATTCCTAACTATGTATCAAAGGAAAAATTCTATCGTAAATCCGAAAAGGAATGTGTTTCAATCCGAGAAAAATATGGTGTAGCCAAAGATGCTTTTGTGGTATTGGGTGCAGGACAGGTACAAACGCGTAAAGGTGTACTTGATTTTGTGAATGTTGCCAAAGAAATGCCAGACGTACAATTTGTATGGGCTGGAGGCTTTTCGTTTGGTCGCATTACGGATGGGTATGAAGAATTAAAGAAGTTACAGGAAAATCCACCAAAAAACTGTAAATTTTTAGGCATTGTACCAAGAGAAGAAATGGTGGATCTGTATAATATGGCGGATGTACTTTTTGTGCCAAGCTATAATGAATTGTTTCCAATGACTATTCTTGAAGCTGTGAACTTACATGTTCCATTAGTGCTTCGTGATTTAGATTTATATAAAGATATTTTATTTGATCGTTATATGCATGCAGATGATAATGAGGGATTTAAAAAATGTCTGTTAGAATTGAAAAACAATTCAGATGTATATGCGAAGTATCAAAATGAAAGTCGTTTATTGAGTGAATTCTATTCAAAAGAACACGTATTGAATATGTGGCGAGAATTCTATTTGAGTGCTTATAAGGATAAACAAGAGGAATTATTAAATAAGAAAAAATAGGGGTTTTTTATGAAAAAGCAGAAATACGCACTAAATTTGTTACTTATTCTAGCTTTGACAGGTTTTGCCCTGTGGTTTGCTCTAAAGGATAATTTTCAACAAGTTTTAAAGTGCATTTCACAAATGAATCTAATAAGCCTTGTCGTTATTTTATTGTGGGGAGTTCTTTTTACTGTGGTCTGGGGATTTGTATATTATGTTTTAGGTAGAAAATATACAGAGCACTATACACCATTCAAAGGAATTCTTGTGGCTTTTATTGGTTCTTTCTTTTCGGGAATCACTCCGAGTAGTACGGGTGGACAGTTTGTTCAAGCCTATATTATGAAAAAGCAGGGAATCAAAGTGAGTGATGGGGCAAGCTTGTTGTGGGCTGATTTTATTATTTATCAGACGACAATGATGGTTTATGTATCTGTTTTGTTTCTATTGCGCTTTGCATATTATAGTGCTCAGTCTGCATGGTTCAATATTATCTTGTTGGGATATGTTATAAATGCGGTGGTTGTTGTAGCATTATATACCATTGCGTTATTTCCAAATGTTTATATTAAGCTTTCGCGTATTTTGGTTAAGTTGTTAGCTAAAATCCATATTTTAAAGAATCCAGAAAAAACTTTGGATTCATGGACTTTACAAGTGACGAGTTTTACAAGGGAAATAAAAGTACTCGCAAAAGATAAAAAGAGTATCTTTCTTTGTGTATGTATAAATATTGTACGTTTATCACTCTATTATTCTTTACCTTTTGTGATCGCATTAGCCTTGCATATTCCGCTTAAAATGGATGAATTTATTGATGTCATGGCCTTATCAAGCTTTGTGACAATGGCAAATAGCTTTATTCCAATTCCTGGAGCAAGTGGTGGTACAGAAGTTGTCTTTTCATTATTGTTTAATAGATTAATGAAAAATTTAACGGGTGCTGTACTTGTATTATGGCGTTTTTCAACCTATCATATTGTGTTGATTATAGGTGGAATTTTGTTTGTGTTTGTTAAGAATTATTACGAAAGAAAAGAAAGTAAAATTGATTTAGAAGGGATGTAGCATATGCGAATTGGATTGTTTACAGATGCATATTTACCAGATATTAATGGGGTTGTTTCAAGTGTGGCAACCCTTAAACACGCTTTAGAAGAGTTAGGACACACTGTGTTTATTATCACAAATCATAAGGGAGTAAAAATTGCGGAAGATGAAGATGGGCATATTCTTCGTTTGCCGGGTCTTGAAATCAAAAAGTTTTATGGATATAAAATGTCAAGTCCAGTACAATTTACGGCAGATGCCTATATAGAAAAGATGGATCTAGATGTGATTCATATTCAGACTGAGGCAGGCGTTGGTATGTTTGGTCGTCAAATGGCTAAGGCATTACATATTCCAATTGTGTATACGTATCATACAATGTATGAGGATTATACGCATTATTTTAATCCACTTGAATTTGATTCGGTAGAAAAATTAGGAAAAAGCTTTATTCGTGCATTTTCACGTGTCATGGCCAATGGTTCTCAAGCTGTTATTGCACCTAGTGAAAAGACAAAGCAGGCATTGATTCAATATGGTGTGATTGCACCTATATATATTGTTCCAACTGGATTGGACTTATCGGAATATGATCGTAAAAATTTGGATGAAACAAGGGTTCAAAGTATTCGTGAAGAGTTGGGTTTTAGCCAAGAAGATCATATTGTTGTCTTTGTAGGGCGTATTGCCAAGGAAAAGGCGATTGAGATTCCCATCGAAGCGATTTGTAAAAATAAGGATCCACACTTACATTTAGTCATTGTAGGTGGAGGTACGGATATGGAGTATTATCAGGATCTCGCTAAGAAATATAATGTAGAGAATCGTGTGCATTTTACTGGCAAAATACCTAAGGAAGATATTGCCTACTATTATGCAGCTTTTGATTGTTTTGTGTCGGCAAGTCTTTCTGAAACACAGGGTATGACATATATTGAGGCATTGGCTAGTGGACTTTTAGTCTTTGGTCGTCGTGATGAAGTGTTGAAAGATTTGGTGGATGAAGGAAAGTCTGGATACTATTTTGATGATGCCAATGAACTAAGTCAAAAGTGGGATGTTTTCTTTAGTAAATCTAAGGAAGAAAGAGATGCATTAAGGGATTATTGTGTTTCAAAAACAGCTCCTTATACAGAGAGTATGTTTGCACATAAAGCATTGAGTGTTTATAATCAAGCAATTGATGATTATAAGCGTGCTTATCATGTGGAACGTATTCGCATGGTGGATGATTTTGTTCGTTTAACTGTAGTTCGTGATTGCGATAATGAACCAATTAAAGTGATGATCCCTACAGATGATTTCTTTGATTTGAAGATCACAAAGGATACAATGTTAGATGCTTATTTGATTGACAATTATTTGGATATGCAGTTATTCTATAAAGCGTTTGAATTGATGAAGAAAAGAGTTTTTTCAAATGATTATACGTCTTATCAGATGGTGCAGTATGGTAAGCAATATTTGAGCTTGGATGAAGATCAAGCACAAGAAATTGTAAATGAATTTATTCAACGTCATTGGATTGATGATAAAGATTATGCATTTGATAAGGCGCAGGCATGGCATTCGTATGGTCAGCCTAAAATGCAAATTTATTCAAAGTTAAAAAAAGCAGGTATTGATGAGGATATGATTGATGCGGCTTTGATAAATCTTGATGAAGAAACAGAGCGTAGCAATGCAATCAAATTAGCGCGTCGCTTAACACATTCCATCAAGGAGCAGTCGAGTCGTATGCAAAGACAGACGTTAGTCAATAAATTGGTTACGAAGGGATATTCGTTTGAGATTGCTAAACAAGTGTCCGAATCAATCGAATTGGAAGAGAATGATGATGAGGCGCTACAAAGAACGATTGCGAAAGCTAAGCGTTTATATGCGACGTTTGATCAGCCTAAGCGTAATCAGAAGATTCAAACGTATTGTGTTCGTAAAGGATTTAATATATCGGCTATAAAAGAAGTTTTGGAAGGGGAAAATGAATGAGAATTAATGAGATTACACAGGAACAAAAAGTAGCTATTAAGTGTTTGATTTCAAAGTGTGACAAGGGTAAAACTGTGAAGGATACACCCTATTTATCTTTGATTTTAGAAGATGCGACAGGTGTATTGGATGCGAAATTTTGGAATCTTACCAATGAACAGATTGAACAATATAAAGCTGGACAGGTTGTAGAAGTTATTGGGGATTCAATAATTCATAGAAATGCAGTTCAGTTGCGTGTAAGAAAGATGACGGTCTTAGAGGATGAAGATATTTCTAATTATGTAAGACTTGCTCCTATGACTCGTGCCGAGATGGAAGAAGAAGTAAAATCATTGATGAATGAAATCACAGATTCAAATTTATATTGTGTTGTTGAAGAGGTTTTAGAAGAAACAAAAGATTTATTCTATACATACCCGGCTGCTACAAGAAATCACCATAATTTTGTAGGAGGACTTGCCTATCATTCAATTAGTATGGCACGTGTCGGATTGGATATTTGTAGACAATATTCATTCTTGGATAAAAGTTTGTTGATTGCAGGTATCTTGATGCATGATATTGGTAAAATTGATGAGTTGAGTGGTCCAGTACTTCCTGAATATACAAATGAGGGGAATTTATTGGGGCACATCAGTATTATGAATAATCGTTTGGATCGTGTAGCTGAAAAGCTAGGTGTAAATGATAAAGAGATTGTTTTACTATTGAAACACATGGTTTTATCACATCATGGAAAGATGGAATTTGGATCTCCTGTTCTTCCTATGATTCCAGAAGCAGAAGTATTGACTTTGTTAGATAATCTAGATGCTCGTATGTATATGATGAAGCAAAGTTTAGATACAACGCAGCCGGGCCATTTTGGACCTCGTGTTTTTGCGTTAGAAGGTCGTATGATTTATCATCGAAAAGGAGAAGATGAAGAATGAAAATAGGTTTTGTATCGTTGGGATGTTGTAAAAACTTGGTGGATTCAGAACAAATCATGGGTATGATCAAAAGGGGTGGTCATGAGATTGTTTCAAATCCAAAGGATGCACAAGCTATTATCGTGAATACTTGTGGTTTTATTGAGAGTGCCAAAGAAGAGAGTATCAATACTATTTTTAAGATGGCACAATATAAAGAGCGTAACTTAGAGAAGTTGATTGTGTGTGGTTGTTTAGCACAAAGATATACGGAAACACTAAAGGAAGAGATTCCGGAAATTGATGCGGTTATCCCAATTCGTGAATATAACACTTTGGCTAGTCAGCTACAAAAAATTTTGGGTTCAGATACATTATTGGATAAGGCAGAACGAGTGATTACAGGAAATCCTTGGCAGGCTTATGTAAAGATCAGTGATGGTTGTTCAAATCGTTGTGCTTATTGTGCAATTCCTTTGATTCGTGGAGATCAGAGATCTCGTACGATTGAGGATATCATGGAAGAAGTCAATTATTTGGCAAGCATTGGAGTGAAGGAATTAACTTTGATTGCCCAAGATACTACAAAATATGGTTTGGATAATTATGGTGAATTAATGTTGCCAGAATTGTTGCGTCAAGTATCAAAGGTAGAAGGTTTACATTGGATTCGTGTTCTATATATGTATCCAGATGAAATTGTGGATGATGTGTTGCAGGCCATGAGTGAAAGTGAAAAGATCGTTCCTTATTTTGATATTCCAATGCAGCATGCGAACAATCGTTTGTTGAAATTAATGAATCGTAGAGGTCCAAAGGAAGATGTATTAAAGGTTGTAGATAAGATTCATACCATGTTTCCTAATGCAACTTTGCGTACAACTATGATTGTTGGTTTCCCTACAGAAACAGAAGAAGAATTTGAAGAGCTTGTAGATTTTATTAAGGAAATCAAATGGGATCGTATGGGTGCTTTCACATATTCAAAAGAAGAGGATACACCTGCTTATGATATGGATGGTCAGATTGATGAGGAAGTTCAAAATGCTCGTTTGGCTAGATTGATGGCTGTGCAGGAAGAGATTTCAAAAGAAAAGAATCAAGAAAAGATTGGTAAGGTCATTGAAGTTCTAGTTGAGGAAAAAGAAGGCTTGGTGGATCGTTATCGTGGAAGAAGTGCTGCAGATGCACCGGACGAAGTGGATGGTCAAGTCATCTTTACAAGTGAAGAACCATTAGAGTTGGGTACTTTTGTGAAGGTAAAGATCACAGATGCCAAGTCTTATGATGTTTATGGAACATGTGTAAGCGAATAGTTGGATTGGATCCCATTGTATTTAAGGATTCTAGAGTGTTGATTTTGGGTTCTATGCCAAGTGTGATTAGTCTAAAGGAACAGATGTATTATGCGAATAAGACAAATAGGTTTTGGAAGATACTAGAAAGTCTGTATCAAGAAAATGATAAGATAGAATTATTAAAAATATCGCATATTGCGCTTTGGGATATTTGTCATTCGTGTATAAGAAAGACGAGTGCGGATAGTGAAATCAAAGATATAGAGCCAAATGATATACAGGAATTATTGGATAGATATAAGAATATTGAAAAGGTTATTTGTAATGGAAAGACAAGTTATAATACGATGCAGAAATATTTTCCGAATATTCAAACAGTGTATTGTCCTTCGACTTCCAGTGCAAATGCTAGATTTTCATTAGAACAATTAATTGAAATATACAAGAAGGAGATTTATGAATAAATTATATTGGGCAAAGGTTAAGCCGGAGGCTAAAGTTCCACAAAAGCGTTATGAGGATGCAGGATATGATTTATATCCATGTTTTGAAGAAGATTATATGGTGATTGAGCCGCATGAAACAAAATTAGTTCCATTAGGTGTTGCGAGTGCATTTGATTCAGAGTTTGTGATGATTTTAAAAGAACGTGGTTCAACAGGAACTAAGGGTATTGCACAAAGAAGTGGTGTTATTGATTCTGGGTATCGTGGTGAGTATATGGCGCCAGTTACAAACTTGAATACAAAGCGTGTGGTTATTAAAAAGCAAGATGTAGAATATAAGGAAGATGCGATAATTTATCCTTATGAAAAGGCGATTTGTCAGGGCGTATTATTGCGTATGCCTCAGTTAGAAAGTGAAGAAATCAGTTTTGAACAACTTCAGTCTATGGAGTCGGAAAGAATGGCTGGAAAACTAGGTAGTTCAGGTAAATAACAATATAGATCTATTGTCATAAGGACAATAGATCTTTTTTATAATAAAAAGATGCTTTTTAAATAATATAACCAAAGTATAAACTTCTAAAGTCTATACTATAACCAGATGATGAAAGGGGTTTCAATCAGAACTAGAAAAAGGAGGACTTTGTATGCTAAAAAACTTAAAGAGAGCGGCAGCAATTGTATTATCATTTGCGATGGCAATCCAGTTTGGACTAGCAAACTCTTACTATGTAAATGCAGAAGAAGAGCCTGTTGAACCACAACAGGAGCAAACGACTACTGTAGAGAATAATAATGAATTACAAGAAGAGGAAACAAATGAGGTTGCAGCGCCAGAAACGAAATCTGTAGAGCTAAGTTATGTGGCTGAAGATGGAACAATTTTACAGGCAGCTACATATCGTAATTTCGATTTAAACTATAGCTTAAATGCAGATAGTAGTGTTATGTTGAATTTTGATGGCTATACATTAAAAGATGTAATCGTCAATAATTCTCATGCAGCAAGTGCTGATCAAGTAAGTCTAAATGTGACTTCAGAATTGGCAAGTGTTCAGTTTGTTTATAAAAAGGTGACTACTGAAACAGATCATCAAACGACAGAACAACCTAAGACTGAAGAAAAAATGATGACGATGCTGAGGCAGACCCGGATTCGGAAACGGAAGTAAAAGAGGAATTGCCGGAGTATCCTGCATTTATTCAAAGTGAAACAGCTGGTAATGTTGTTGTTCATGCGACAGCAGCTGAGGGTGTTTTACCAAGAGATTCTAAACTTGTTGTAAAACGTATCACTCGTAAATCTATCTTAAATGCAGTTGAGGAAACTGTTTCTGAAAAGAATAAAGAAGTTGAATCGGCTGTAGCTTTGGATATCACAATTCAAAATAAAGATGGTGTTGAAATTCAACCAAATGGATTGGTTAATATCAGTTTTGAAAATGTAGCTGTAACTGGTGAAGAAGTCAATGTATATCATGTTACGAATGATGCAAATACAGTAACGGAAGTTGCTACAAATACACAAAGCTTTGATACAAACCATTTCTCAATTTATGTTATTACTGGTGAAAATCAAGTACCATTAACAACATTCAACTTTGTTGCGAATGGTACAACAGTAAGTACACAGATTGTTAAGTCTGGGGATACATTGATTGCTCCTACAGCTCCAGATGCTATTGGACAAGCATTTGTGGGTTGGGTTGATGAAGCTGGTAATCCATTTACTGGTTTTGGTAAACAATCTGAAATTACTGAAACTACAACACGTAGAATTACAGCTAGATATGAAGCAGCATTATATGTATACTTCTTAAATCCAGATGGATCGCAGATTATGCGTACAGAAAAAGTTGGAGATCATGAAGCACATGATTTTACAACTGTATCTTATGATGTTGATTCAACTCATAAATTAGTTGGTTGGGCAGCTGAAAAGAATGGAACTACAAATATTGCAGATAAGATTTCAGTTCCAGCAGATCAAACTTCTGTAAATGTATACGCAATTATTAAAGCAGGCTATTGGATTTCATTTAATTCAGATGGTGGATCTATTGTTGATTCTCAATTCGTATTACACGGTGACAATCTAGTCCTAGATAAATCTACAACTCCTACAAAGCCAGGTTATTCATTTGATGGTTGGTACAATGGTTTAACAAAGGTTGAAAATGGTGCAACAGTTACTTCTCCAATGAATTTAACAGCACATTGGAAAGCTGCAAAAGTTAGTTATACAGTTATTCACTGGTGGGAAAATGCGGATGATGATGAATATGCATTCCATGAATCTCAAGAATTACAGGGCTTGACTGGTGCAACAACAACAGCTGTAGCGAAGTCTTATACAGTGGATGGTAAAAATATTTTTGGTGAAAGTGTAAATGATAAAGTCTTTACTGCAACTACAATTGAACAAAAAACAATCAAGGGTGATGGTTCGACAATTGTAAATGTATACTACAAGAGAAAAACGTATACAATGCATTTTAAAGAAAGACAGAACTCACGTACAGATTTATCAACAATCACAAAAAAATGGGGTCAAAGTATTTCAAAAGAAGAATGGCCTACATATAAAGGAAACGGTAACTGGCAAATCAAAGCTTCGTATTATGGAAATAATCAATATTTAGCCTATACAAGTACGATGCCAATGAAAGACTCTACGTTATGGAGTACTAGTGGTTATTACACTTATAAAGCATATTATTATGTAAGAAATATAGAAGATACGGGTTATGAATTACATCATACAGATACAATCAAAATGGATAGCAATCCAACAATTGGGAAAGAGGACTGTTATGCGATTGCAGGATTTAAATATGATCATGGAAATCCTGATGTAGGCGGTAAATACAAAGATGCAGAATTCTATTACACTCGTAATTCTTACAAAATCAAATTTATCAATAATGGTAAAGAAGATAAATCAGTAGAGAAGAAGTATGAACAGAGTATTTCAAATGAAAACTATACTCCTGCAAGACCAAGTTCACTACCAGATTATTATGAATTTGATGGTTGGTACGATAATGAACTTTGTGAGGGTGAAAAATATGTCTTTAATGGAAAGACAATGCCAGCACAGAATATTACGCTATACGCAAAATGGACAGCTAAGAAGATCAGCTTAATTTATAACTTGAATAATCCTGAAGGTACAGTAGATAAGGGTACTAAAAAAGTTGCAGCTGGTACGATTGCTAGTACAGTATTGCCAAGTATTCCTACAGTGGATGAATATTCATTTGCAGGTTGGTATGTAGCAGATGGTGCTGGTCATATGACGACTGAAGCATTCAATGCGAATGATCCAATCTTAAAAGATACTAACGTTATTGGTAAGTGGTTATACAATGGTAAGCTTACAGTTAAGTATGTAGCAGATGGTGTAGAAGCTCCAAAAGATAACAATGTTTATGCGGGTGGTGCTAAAGCTACAGTTGCTAATGGTGTGACAAAAGATGGTAAGAAATTCTTAGGTTGGCAATTAGATGGTAATAATGTATATCAGCCTGGTCAAAACTTTGAAGTAAATAAAGATTTGGCAGATGACAAGAATGTGATCACTTTAACAGCTGTATTTGGTGATTCAGAAACTTCAGCAATCTTAAATTATCATCCTGGTAATGGTAATGGTGAAGATCAGAGCGATGCGATTTTGAATAACGTTGAAGTTACTTTAAAAAGTACATCTAATTTACACTATTCAGCGCCAGGTGAAGATTACTACTTTGCTGGTTGGGCAACATCAATGGAAGATGCTCGAAAGGGTAATGCTAAATATGCAGTGGGTGACAGAGTCAGAGTGAATGCAGATTCAAGTAATGATTTATATGCAACTTGGGTTAAGAAAACTGTGATTGAAGTTACCGCAAATAGTAATACACTTCAATATACTGGTGAAGAACAAAAGGTTGAAGGATTTGAAGTTGTTACTGCTGGATATGAAGTAACTGGTTTAAAAGCTGAAGCTAAGGGTACAAACTTTGGTACTTATGAAACTGTGATTACTGATACAGCAATAGTTACTAAAGGCGGTGTTGATGTAACGGATAAAGTAATCGTAAATGTGACTAAGGGAAAATTAACAATTTCTAAGCGTGAAGTTACATTAACGAGTGAAACAGCTTCTAAGCCTTATGATGGAACTCCATTAACTAGACCAGATGTAACAATTACTAATGGATTTGTTAAAGATGAAGTAAAAGAAGTTAAGGCAACTGGATCTGTCAAAAATGTTAGTGAAGGTGAAGTAACAAATACAATTACTTATAAAACATCAGATAAGTTTAATGCTAATAACTATTCAATTACTAAGAATGAAGGTAAATTGAGTATTACTCCAGTTACGGATGAAGTAACAGTAAGAATTAAAGGTAATAAAGATACTGTAACTTATAATGGAGAAAAACAAAGTGTAAGTGGATATACAGTAGATTCTATTAGCAATACACTTTATAGCTCAACAGACTTTACGTTAAATGGTCAAGCAACGGCTACTGGTAAAGATGCTAATACATATCCAATGAATTTGGATGCAACTCAGTTTGTTAACAACAACACAAACTTCTCAAATGTTAAATTTGAAATTGCAGAAGATGGACAGCTTGTTATTACTCCAGTAACAGATAAAGTAACGGTAACAATAAAAGGTCACGAAGATACTGCAACTTATGATGGCAATCCACATTCAGTAGAAGGTTATGAAGTAACAAATATTTCTAACAAGTTGTATAAAGAAAACGATATTGGATTTACAGGTGAAGCTAAGGCTGAAGGAACTACAGCTGGTACATATCAGATGAACCTTACTGCACAACAATTCAGTAATACAAGTGCAAGCTTTGATAACGTAACATTCGTAGTCGAAGATGGAACATTAACAATCAGTCCTAAGTCAATTACTCCAGATGGACCAGATACTCCAGAAGAAAAGAAGACTGGTATTACAGTAACGGCTCCAGAAGGTTCTAAGTATGATGGTGAAGAACACAAGAATAAACCGACAGTTACAGATACTAAGACGGATAGAACATTAGTAGAAGGTACAGATTACGAATTATCTTATAGTAAAGATGTAATCAATGCTGGAACAGTAACAGTAACAGTAACAGGTATTGGCAACTATGAAGGAAACT
>NZ_CATVYQ010000033.1:0-24184 GCF_958348295.1 uncultured Holdemanella sp. | reverse complement strand
GACCCCGAAGGGTCTATTTAGCTAAAGTTCTTAGTGAAATACTACTTCTTGAATTCAACAGCTGGTAAGTTGTAGAATGTCTTGTCTCCAAGGTATTCAGCAACGTTAACAGTTCCATGTTTGTTCAATTCGTCTTCAATACGCATTAAACGGTTGTATTTAGCAATACGGTCTGTACGGCTTAATGAACCAGTCTTGATTTGTCCTGCGTTCAATCCAACAGCGATGTCAGCGATTGTAGTGTCTTCAGTTTCTCCTGAACGGTGAGATACGATGCAAGTGTATCCGTGTTTCTTAGCCATTTCGATAGCGTCGAATGTTTCAGTTAAAGTACCGATTTGGTTAACTTTGATTAAGATCGCATTAGCGATTCCTTTTTCGATTCCTTCGTAAAGAATTGAAGGGTTAGTTACGAATAAGTCATCACCAACTAATTGTACTTTGTCTCCTAGACGGTCAGTTAATTTTTTCCATCCGTCCCAGTCGCTTTCTCCTAATCCATCTTCGATAGAGATGATTGGGTATTTAGCAATCCATTCTTCGTACATGTCGATCATTTCATCACTAGTCTTAGTTCCTTGACCAGATTTTTTCAATTCATATAATCCAGTTTCAGTGTTGTGGAATTCACTAGCAGCAACGTCCATTGCGATTTTCATATCTTTTCCTGGAACGTATCCAGCAGCTTCCATAGCTTCAACTAATAATTCAAGAGGTTCTTCGTTTCCATCTTTACAGCTTGGAGCAAATCCACCTTCGTCACCAACGTTAGTGTTGTATCCTTTTTTCTTTAATACAGATTTTAAAGCGTGGAAAGTTTCAGCAGCCATACGAACAGCTTCTTTTTCGCTCTTAGCACCAACTGGCATAATCATGAATTCTTGGAAATCTACTGTAGAGTCAGCGTGTGATCCACCGTTGATAACGTTGCACATAGGAACTGGCAATGTTTTTCCGTTGAATCCACCGAAGTATTTGTATAAAGGTTCTCCGTAGTAATCAGCAGCTGCTAAAGCACAAGCCATAGAAACACCTAAAGTAGCGTTAGCACCTAAATTTTTCTTGAATGGGTCTCCATCCAATTCTAACATTGTTTTGTCAATTAATACCTGGTCACGGCAATCCATACCGATAATTTTTGGAGCAATTTTAGTGTTTACGTTTTCAACAGCTTTAGTTGTTCCTTTTCCTAAGTAACGAGCTTTATCTCCGTCACGTAATTCTAACGCTTCACGAACACCAGTACTTGCACCACTTGGTACCATAGCACGTCCGTAAGCACCAGATTCTGTAGTTACTTCAACTTCAACAGTTGGATTTCCACGTGAATCTAGAACTTCACGAGCATATACATCAACAATAATAGGCATAATTAAAATATCCTCCTCTAAGCCTTAAGCTAATAAAATAATAGCACGCAAGCCATCTAAAATCAACGATTATAGGCCTTGAAAGCGGTTTTAACTTCCTCTTGGTTCTCATCTGTAAATACAAATCTAAAATGTTTTATTCCACATAATTCATATTCTTTTCGATTTTGAATTTCATCCGTAACATTCACATCATATAATCGCATATGACAATCTTTATCTCCAAGTAAATAGACACGCTTACCATCTAAGCCCTCTAACTCGTAACGATGATTATGGCACAATCCACAACTTACTCTTTTTCCATCTTTTAAAGCTGTATTTACCGGACAATAATTCATCGTCATTAAGCGACGTTTTTGATACAAAGTCTTATAGACTGGAGCATCAAAATGATAACGAGTCATAAATGCATTCATCAATTCTTCTATCTGATATTTATCACACTCATCACTTAATACAACACTTTCATATCCCATTTCTAAAATAGCGGCTACGCCATAAGAATTGGAAACATTTAAAGAGTCAACAATTTTCCCATTTCCTAAATGAGCATTCACATATCCGTTTATATCCGTAATATTTGATTTTTCTAAGACTTGGTCATTATTAAACATTTCACTCACGTAACAAGATGAATCATCAACCTTCTGATTGAGTGAATTGATTTCAAACAAATCAAATGAAGTTTTACTTTCTTTTGGAATGAAATCATAATCGTATTCAACGATTACATCCTGTTTTAAACAAGCCTCTTTCATTTTCTCAAGAGCATCTCTTCGAAGTTGGTTCATAACTGAGATTGGAAAGTAAATATCTTTACCCAAATGATATTCAATTCGATTAAAACTTGCCCAACTATCTTTTGTTTTAGAAAATTGTTTATTTAATGTTACTTCATCAGTAGCACGCTTTAAAGCTTTTACACTAACAACATCTGTAGAAACA
This sequence comes from uncultured Holdemanella sp., assembly GCF_958348295.1. Lineage (NCBI taxonomy): Bacteria > Bacillati > Bacillota > Erysipelotrichia > Erysipelotrichales > Erysipelotrichaceae > Holdemanella > uncultured Holdemanella sp. Next base: position 21,866 of record NZ_CATVYQ010000033.1, on the reverse strand, counting down.
CTGATTCTTATTGAATCATTATAAACTTCCATCATCATTGGCTTTCCAACTGCACTACAAGTTACATTCGCATTGACCTTGCTTTGACGATTAGATGTGCGAATTCTTTCCTCGATTGTTTTATTCAACTCAGAATCCATTGTTTTACGAACAATACTACCTACATGCACACCTACAGGCCCTTCAATTAGAACTGTATTATGTTTAGGCATAAAAGAAATCAACTTTTGTTTCTTATCATACATAAAATTCACATTACATCCCAAGTTTTCTTTTACAAAACGAATTCCATCATTTTGATGAAGATCTTGTGTTAGTTGAATACAAATTTTATTCTTATTTACCTTTATAACTTTACCAATCTCAATTCCTTGATGATTACAAGTTTTATGATTCATCAATTCATTTCCAGTCGCATTATACATATGTCCTAAAGTATATTCTCGATTAAATGTAACTCGTAAGTTTTGTTCATCTAAAGTACTGCGTTCAATATTATCTAATACTTTTTTAACTTGAGAAACACTCTCATATACATATGGAGCACTTTTCATTCGTCCTTCAATTTTCAATGAACAAACACCCATGTTAGCTAATGTATTTACTTCATCAATCAAAGATAAATCTTTTGGACTTAATACATAATCTCCATGCGTATCTACTTCATTTCCATCTTCATATAAACTATATTTCATTCGACATGGCTGTGCACACATACCACGATTTCCACTTCGGCCATAATGCACACTTGAAAAATAACATTGTCCTGAATAACAAATACATAAAGCTCCATGCACAAAGACTTCAACTTCAATGCCAGTATCTACACATGCTTGAATTTCTTCTTTTGAACATTCTCTTGCCAAGACAACACGTTTTACACCTAACTTTTTTAATTGTTCGATTTGATAGGGATTTGTAACGGAAAGCTGCGTAGATGCATGCAATACCAAATTTGGTAGTCTATGATGCAAAAGATGTATAAATCCCAAATCTTGAATGATCAATGCATCTACCCCAAAAGAATGAACCTTTTTTGCCATTTGGTAGGCATCCTCAATTTCATCTTCATATAATATAGTATTCATTGTAATATATGCTTTTACCCCACACAAATGACATCTTTCAATAACTTCTTTTGTGGTTTCTAAATCAAAATTATTTGCGAATGCCCTTGCCCCAAAGCTAGGCAATCCGAAATAAACAGCATCACACCCTGCAGCTAATGCTGCATTTAATGCTTCCATACTTCCTACGGGTGCTAGTATTTCTGGTCTCATTTTCCTTGCTCCTTTCAAAATAAAAGCTACAGATACAATCTATAGCTAGTCTTTATTATTTTGATAATACTTTTTAATTGCCTCAAAAGTTTCTTGCGAAATTACATGTTCAATACGACAAGCATCTTCTGTCGCAATATTTTTTGGTACACCAATATTTTGTAGCATATCTGAAAAGAAAGTATGACGCGCATAAGTTTCTTCTGCGATTCTCTTTCCTTCTTCACTTAAAGTTAAAAATTTACTAACGTCTAAAATAATCAAGCCTTGTTCAGACAATAATTTTACGGCATGTGAGACGCTAGGCTTAGAAAAGCCCAAATAACTTGCGACATCAACGCTACGAACATGATCTAAACATTTTGATAAAACTAAAATGGCTTCTAAATAATCTTCCATCGATTCGCCTAACTGCATATTCATTACTCCTCTAACTCTTTTATATAATTTTAAGCTAGTCCTCTTTTAAAGTCAATTGTCATGACATATAATAAAAGATATGAATGACACAAAATTAACCATCGCAAACGCGCTATTAAACTTATTAAAAACACAACCATTAAACAAGATTACAGTCACACAGATCACAAAAGAAGCGAATCTGACAAGACAGACTTTTTATCGGAATTTTGAAGATAAGGAAGATCTTGTGAACTGGTATTTTGAAAAGCTTTGTTTAGATTCCTTTAAAGAAATGGCTGATCAAGCCACTTTAAAAGAGGCTTTGATTAAAAAGTTTACATTTATTCAAAGTCAAAGCACATTCTTTAAAGAAGCTTTCAAAGAAGATGACTATAATTCTTTGACAAACTATGACTATCGCTGTATCTATGATTTCTACAAAAAGAAAATCGAAACAAAGACAACGATTGATTCACAACTTGATTTCTTACTTCAAATGTATTGTCATGGTTCTATTGAAATGACAAAGTCATGGGTAGAAAAAAATGTGTATTTAGATATCGAAACCTTAGTCACCATGCTGATTGAATCTATGCCAGAAAGATTGAAACAATATGTCAATCTTTAACTACAATACCTAAAAGTTTCACAAATTCAAGTGCTTGAGATGAATTCACAATAATACCTGTTAATTTATCACTCGATACCGCAATATTTTCAATTTCACAGCTTGAGAAATCAAGCTTTTTTAATTCTGTATTAAACCATTCTGTTGAATTCAATACACATTTATTAAAAGAAGTTTGTTTCAAGTCACATTGAACAAATCCTGAACCTGTCAAATCATTGATGTCAAACATACAATCTTTAAATGTACTGCCACCAAAATCACAATAATGCCCTTTACATAATTGAAACAATGTATCTTGAACTAGACTTTGCGAAAGCTCTGTCCCACTAATTCGACAAGAAATGAAATGAACACGGCTTAAACTACATTGATTAAAGTGTACATTTTCAAATTCGCAATGATCAAAAACAACGTCCATGCATTCGATAAAACTAAAGTTACAATCTTTAAATTGACACTTGCTAAATTTACATCCATCGATTGTGACATTATCTAAATTTTGTTCAATACAAACATTCTCAAATATATAATCACACACATACGATTCATATGTCCATTCATCCATAGGTTCAAGACTCGTATTTATTTTTAATTTTTTCATATATTTTTAATTTTCAACAATATTTCTTGATTAAACAAGATATCTTTTAATAATTGTAAATCTTCATAACTCACAAAATCATACTCTGCACGATTTAAAATAATATAGATTTGTTGAAGCGCATTTTTAAGTTCCATCCATCCTTCTGGCGTACCAAACTCTTCATCAAACAACTTATGAATGTTATCCTCATTCATCAAAGGATACAAATAGGAATAGATGGTTGTGGTTGAAGGATTATTAAATCCATCAAAAAAATTTTTAAATACAGGATAGATGTATTTGCGTAACATATTTAAAGTGGCTTTCGCATAGAACAATGCACTAGCACTAAAATCCGCATCCTTTACATCTTCATAATAGACTTCCAAATCACTACCTGCTTCAATTTGATCTAAGACACTTCCTGGAAATTCTGCATAGTCATCTTCATTTATATTTAATGCTTCATAAAAGTCAGTTTCTTCTTCAGGCTCTTCGTTTTGTTTCATATTATTCATCATATTTTGAGCCATGTCATTTAATTTACTTTTTTCTTCATCACTCATATTGTCCATCATTCTTGAAATGGCTGAAAAATCAATATCACTAAATTTCATCTTTTTTACCTCGTTTCATGAAGTATTATACACAAAACATAAGTGGATTAACATAAACAAATATATTAAAATATATACATGAAATTATTAAATATACAAAAAGAAATCCCCGATATTCTTTTAGATATTCGCTATTGCACAACTTACAATTTCATTGGTGAAATCATTGATGGCTATATAGATCCGGTAGCGTTAGGAACAAAAGAATTGGTGAAGCAATTAAAAGTAATCAATTCAAAGGCAAGACAAATGGGATATCGATTAAAGATATGGGATGCCTATCGACCTCAAAGTGCCCTTGATCATTTCATGACTTGGAAAGATACTGAGGATGATAAAATGAAATCCATTTTCTATCCAAAATATTCCAAAAAATATCTTTTTGAGAATGACTTTATCATTGAAAAATCAGCGCACACCAGAGGTAGCACTGTCGATTTAACTTTAGTTGATGAAAAAACAGGAAAAGAATTAGATATGGGATCTTACTTTGATTACTTTGGCGACATTTCTAGTCCTTTACATAAGGATGGATTAACAACCATACAGATTCAAAATCGAATGACATTAAGAAATTTAATGTTAGACAATGGATTTATCCCTTTAGAATCCGAGTGGTGGCACTATACTTTAAAGGATGAACCCTATCCAGATACTTATTTTAATGTGGAGGTAAAATTTGATGGAAACTAAATTATGGTCCGCTTTAATTGGTCTTTCTAAAACCGTGGATTCAAATCCCAAAACAGAACATACAGATACAATTATTTTAAATTGTCTTCAACATCTAAGAAATCATACGGTTACACAAGATCTAATTGATTTAGTACATGAAGAAAAAGACACGATATCGCCAAGTTGTAAAACGTGCACACATCCTTGTGGCAATACAAGTGATTATGACATGTCTTTAATCAATGACAAGAAAAAGGAATTGATGAATCAAATCCTTCATTTAAATGATATTAACTTCATCTATCGCGGTCTATGCTACTTAGGCTTTGATATTGATGATTCTTATATCAATGAATTAATAAAAGATTGCAAAGACAAATAGGAGGTCAACATGGAAAAAGATTGGAAATTATTTAAAAAGAAACTAGGCAGTTGGCAAGAAGCCTATATGGATAGATTGATTGAAGAATATAAAGATATACTAAATTCAGATGCATCATCTTCTGATAAATATTGGACTCTTCGTAAGAAAATTTATGAGGATTATAAAAGTCCTGGCGTTTTGGCAAGAGATGTATCTCGTTCAAATATGTTTATCATTTTGTTAGAGTTATTACACGATCAAGCTATCAATATGGATGATCTAAATGAGTTTAGTGATGAGTTGAAAGAAGATATTGCACAATTTATAAAGTAAAAAAAGCCGAAAAATCGGCTTTTCTTATTAGTCTTCTTTTTTACCAGCTAATTCTTTTAATGCTTTTAAAGAATCAACTTTCTTTGAATATAAAGTCAATGGAGCAGAACTTGTATCACCAATCGCAGTTAAATCATAACCTTGTGCTTTACATTCATTTTTCAAATATGCTTTGTGTTGGAATGAGTTCAAATCAATTTCGCCATTATTTAAAGCTTCATTTGGTAAGTTATATGCATCAAATACAACTACATCTAAATAAATACCTGAATTTTCATCGTCTAATACTTTTTGTACAGCTCTAAATGTATCGGCAGAACCACAAGTACCAATTTTAATAACTTTCTTTCCATCTGAACTTGATTGATATCCTTCAATATCGCTCACAAAATTTTTATCCACTGTATAATCTTCATCATATTCAAATGCAGGAACACTTGCACCTTTATTCTTTTCTAGAATATATTCAGCCACTAACTTACTTTGGTACGCCTTTACTACCTTTTGATAATCTTCATTATCTTTATCTGCAGTACGCGCAACGATCACATTAATAAATGGATTATCACTTCCTACTTCTTGTACTTCTGTAATCAAACCATCCTTTTTAGGGCTTAATCCAGCTGGAATGGCATATGTACCATTGATTGTGGCTGCTCCAAAATCATCCAAAGTCGAAACTAATGTATTGGCTTGTGTAGGAACAATTTCAATATTGTATTTATACTTTGTAACATCCTTCAATTCTGGAGTCCAACCAGCCTTATCATCCACTTCAATCAAGCCTGCTTTTTCTAGAAGCAATAAACCTCTTCCACCATTTGTCGCATCACTTGGAATTCCAATTTTTACAGGTTCACTTGTTGAATTTGATGAACATCCTGTAAGTAATGTTGTAGCTACTAAGCCTGCTGTTAAAAATGTTTTAAATAATTTATTTGTCTTCATAATCCTTTTCTCCCTCTTTTATTTATGAAATAATCCTTTATTTGTCGTTGCACTAGATAATGTATTTCCCAATAATTGAATCAATGAAACAATGATCAATAGTAAGATAACACATAAATTCACAACATCTTGATAATGTAAATTTTGACCATAATTGATTGCGAATGAACCAATTCCACCAGCTCCAACTGCACCTGCACTCGTTGTAAGTCCAATCAATGAAATAGCTGTAATTGTCGTTACGCGAATCAAATCCGGTAACGCCTCATGTAGATAAACACGAAAGATAATTCCAAGTGTTGAACTTCCCATGCTTCTTGCGGCTTCAATTTTTCCAGGATTTACATCCGCTAATGCCGTTTCGACTTGTCTTGTATAAAATGGAACTGCTCCAAAGACTAATGGAACAATAGCCCCTTTTACACCAATTGAAGTACCCGCAATACTTCGTGTTAATGGAATCAAGAAAATCAATAAAATGATAAATGGTACTGCTCTAAATACGTTTGTGATGACTTCTAAAACAAAGTGAACCATTCGATTTGGCTTAATACCATCTGTCTTTGTTACAATCAATGAAATGCCAAAAGTGCCTCCTATCAATAGTGTGATAAGTCCTGCGATGAAAAACATTTGATAAGTTGCATTCAATGCTGTTAAAAATATATCCCAGTAATTGACAACGTTTGGAAAGAAATCAGCTATAAATTTAGGCATTATGAATCACCTCCACTTTTACATTTGATGCATGCAAATAATTGATTGCATCTTGTATATCGCCTTTGTTTCCTTCAATAGAAGCAATGATACCTCCCAAAGCGTCCGCATTGACAACATCCACATTAGCTAACATGATATTTACATCCACATTGTATTCACGAGATATTTTTGAAATGGTTGCACTACCAACACTATCTCTAGTGAATGTAAGTTTAACTAATTTACTATCTCTTGGAATAATTGTCTTATTCTCAATCAATTTCGTTATATTTGATAACGCGGATGAGGAATTAATAAATTTCTTTGTGATTTCTTCTTTTGGGTTGGCAAAAATATCATATACATCTCCTTCTTCAACAACCTTACCATTTTCCATAACAGCCACACGATTTGCGATGGATTTAATCACACTCATTTCATGTGTGATCAAGATAATTGTTATTCTTAATCTTTTATTTAAATCCTTCAATAACTTTAAAATGGATTCTGTCGCATCTGGATCTAGAGCAGAAGTTGCTTCATCACTAAGTAACACCCTAGGATTGTTGGATAAGGCTCTTGCGATGGCCACACGCTGTTTTTGTCCACCCGATAATTGTGATGGATAGACATATTTTTTATCTGCCAAATCTACAAGATCCAATAATTCATCGACACGAGTTTCAATTTCTTTTTTTGATAAACCTGTATATTTTAACGGATAGGCCACATTATCAAATACTGTACTTCGATCTAATAAGTTAAAATGTTGAAAAATCATTCCAATTGATCGTCTTAACTCTCTTAATTTCTTTTGACTGATATCTAAACTTCCTTGTTTTGCGTTTACCTTTCCAAACCCTTCAATTTCAATAGTTCCAGAATCCGGAATTTCTAAAAAATTCAAACAACGCACCAAAGTACTTTTACCTGCACCAGAATATCCAATCACTCCATAGATTTGTCCACTTTCAATTTGTAATGAAACATCATCTACGGCATGTACATCTGCATTCTTTAAATGATAGGTTTTATCTAAATGTTCTACATTAATCATTTATAACACTCCAATCTAACAAGAAAAGACTTTTTCTGCGAAAAAGTCACACGTCTAAATGACGTGCCCGGTTCGTTTCCAGTCGTCCGGTAACATTTCAATATCCACTCCATCTTTCTGAATCATTCGGTATCCCGATCCATTCAGTCTTTATCGATGGAGTTTTTATTGTATGCTTTTTTTATAAATACTTCAGAATTTCATCCATGATCTATGTATCTATCATCCAGTAAGATATCATAAACTTCTGGTTCTGATTATTTACCTCATTTAATCCACAAATCCCATGCCTCTTCGATTGATCACATAGGCTGCACAATAATACACACTCAATCCTTTGATCTTTGTATACTTTTCTTTTCCAATCTTGCTTGTATTCTTTGGATCTACTTTGATTACATCTACTTCATTCATCAAACATTTTCTTTCTACTTTTTCTAATATCTTCTTATACGCAAAACTCGATAATGTTTTATTTTGTTTTTTAGGACGATAGAGCATTCTAGTTTTCAACTGTTTGAAATTCAAGTCTTCAACTACAAGACTCTTCTTTTTGGATTTACATTGTTCCATGATTTCAATGGCCAGCTGATACAGTTCTTCATTTCGTTTATTCTTTGTATTCTCTTTATGGATTGGATATTTCTTGATCAATACGATATTTCCATCCATATTGGTTTCACATAGTGCTATATGATCCAAATTGATATCGATTCCTATTGCTCCATACAATGTATCTGTCTTTGGAAGATTCATATGTTTTTCAAATATAGCTTTCACAATAAAGTATTCACCATAATCCATCAACTCATAGGCTACAGCCTTATCAGGTGAGTTGTGCTTTTCATTGACTCTTGCATACAATTCATCCTTGTACTTATGAAACTGCACCTTGAACACGATGTCTTTTTGAGTACTTCGATATGTCAACATATCAGTATCCACATTTAATTTGAAAAGGTTGTTTGAATACTTGCCCTGTCTTCTACCAGTAATAAGTAATCTTCTTGATCTTTTAAAACGATAGGTTTCTAAATCACCATTTTTAAGATTCTTTTTACCACCAAAACATACAGAAGGCATCTTTCTTTTAAGCTTGAACTCATTCCGATTTCTTCTGAATTTTAGATTGTGAATGATGCTCTTCAATCTTTTGATTTTTGGATCCAATACCTGCACCTCATACAAGTAATCTTCTTCTGTATATTTCTTTTTCTTAGATTGATTAATCAATTTCTCTTTTTCCTTTAAAGCTTTTTTCAATTGTTTCTCGTTCTTTTTGATTTTCTTGTTTATCTTTTTGATACGAGTCTTGATCAAATCACATTCTTCCTTTTCTCTACATTTAAGACTTTTCACCAAAGCCTTTGCCTCATTAATGGCAGACAAAGGAAAATAATCATTTGTACCATAGAATGACTTGATCATCCTTTGATCAGTTTCTGAATAGGTAGCATCCTTATAGGCACGATTAAAACAGATTTTGAACGCCTTATGAAGCATACAATTATACAGTTCAAGATCCTTTTTAATGATCAATTCTGCATCTGGTTCCAAATCTTTATAATAGATTCTTTGCGACATTGAAAACACCTTCATAAGACAAATCCTCCTGTTCTATCTGACTTTATTATACTATATTTAATGCAAGCTTAATAAATAGATTTGAGACTTTCTAATTTATTTTATTTGTATCATTATATCATCAATGTGAATATGTGATATTTTACTGTATTCTCACATGTTCACATTAAATTCACATCGGAACTGTATTTTTATTCAATTTAGAATGGTTTCATTCTATACTTCAATTATGGATACTATCCTAATTGAAACTCTATCACTTTTAGATTGTGATGTTTTGTTGTTTTTTTACATGCAAGATTTTCCTGTCCCGAAACCAAAATCTTAATATACAAAAAAAGCCGAGGTATTTCCCCGGCAATCGCACACTTAAATAAGCGACAAACGAATTGAAAACCGGGTCACAATTTTTAACATATACATTTGCATCATTGACATCATCATTGTTTTCATATTCGCTTCCTCCTTGCATGTTTGTATTCTACAAGAAGGTTTAGCTATTGTCTAATTGTTAAATTTTTGAAGCAGTAATAAATTTTATTTATTACTAAAATAATCTTTCATTGTTTGAATATACGTATTACCAATCTCACTTAAAACCGTATATTTTCGAGTAATATATCCTATTTCCATCATGGAATTTGGATTTTCTACATTAGCCTGGTACGGAACAACTACATAGTCATCCCCATTCAAATCTTTACTAATGATACCTGAGCATAATGTATATCCATTCAGTCCTCGCATTAAATTTAGCATGGTAGCACGATCATTGACTTGAATCTTTCTTGGAAATTCATTTTCAACCAGTATCTCCTCTGCCGTATACATCGAAGGATTATCTCCTTGATCAAAAGTCATATTTGGATAAGGTAACAATTCTTCATATGTAATTGATTTTTTCTTGGCAAGCGGATGCCCTTTATACAAATACACAAAGGCATCGCAATCGGCTAATTTATGAAATTCTAAATTCCATTCATCAAATTGTTTCATCATAAAATGACGATTGTAGTTCGATAAATATAAGATTCCTATCTCACTTAAAGAATTGCCTACATCTTCAATGACATGCATCGTCTTTGTTTCACTGATCGCAAAATCATATTTAGAAGTCCCATATTTTTTCACTGTATCCACAAATGCTTTTGTCGCAAACGAATAGTGTTGACAAGATACGCGAAACTTAATTCTTCTTAAACTTTCATCTTCATAACGATTCTTTAATAATTCATATTGTTGGTACAACTGTCTTGCGTACGTTAAAAACTCTTGTCCTTGTTGCGTTACAGTGACTCCATGACTTGTACGATTAAAAATTTGAATATCCAGTTCTTTTTCAAGTGATTGAATGGCAGATGTTAATGTAGGCTGAGACACAAAAAGCTTTTCAGCCGCCTTATTCATTGTTTTTTCATCTGATACCGTTAATACATAAAGTAATTGTTGAAGCGTCATTTTCGGTCTCCTTTATTTATATTATTTTAATGAATATTTGTTGATTTTCAAAATTCCAAAAGAAAAGAGCTTAAACAAGCCCTTTACCTATAATAGTTAGTTCTCCTTTTGATGTTCTACATGCCAAGCATGATCCTCTTTCACTTTCGCAAGTTCTTCTGGATTTTCAAATAATTCGAGAGCTGTAAAAGCCAATGCTTTTGCTCCTTTGACAATCGCATCCATTGCCTTTGGACTACATGAGGCATTCACCATATCTTGACTATGTCCTGCAATCTGTACATCTGTAATACTAATATGTGGTTGAATCGTAGGTACAACCTGACTAATATTACCAACATCACTACTTCCTGGCATTACAACATCTTCTACATGTTTTACAGTATTACCAAGTTCTGTAATATATTTTTCATAGATTGCATCTAAAGAAGGTGTCAAAACCATATTTTCTACAAGATTCTGATACAATTTCATACTTGAAGTACAACCCGTCTGTAAAGTGGAACCCGTCACAATATTCTCTACTTTCTCATATAATTCATGTAACGTATCAATATCAGCAGCACGAATATAATATTTAGCCTTTGTATATTCTGGAATGACATTGGGTGCTGTTCCACCCTCAACAATCACACCATGAATACGAATACGATCGGTTAGTTGTTGGCGTAAAACACCAATGGCTGCATATGTTAAAATTTGCGCATCCAACGCATTGATTCCATCTTGAGGACAGCCTGCTGCATGAGCTGGTTTTCCCCAGAATTCGATATCAACAGGTGCACATGCATAATTACGCGTGCTTAATCCATCTTCTGGACCTGAGCCTGGATGAACACATAGGGCAAAATCCACATTTTTTAAATAGCCCTTCTTCACAAAAGACCCCTTGGCACTTCCATTTTGTCCACCCTCTTCTCCAGGCGTTCCATATACACGTACTTCTCCACCAATTTGATCCACTACACTTTTTAAAGCAGCACCGGCAAGAGAAGAAGTAGCGCCAAATACATTATGACCACAACCATGGCCTAAACCTGCAAGCGCATCATATTCTGCAAGAAAAACAACCGTAGGACCTGGTTTATTACTTTTGTAGGTTGCCGCAAAGCCTGTACGATGTCCTGCCGCTGGTAATTCAATCTCAAATCCTTCTTTTTTTAATTGTTCACTCAATGTTTGTGAAGCAAAATATTCAAAATCACTGACTTCTGGCTTGGCATGAATAGCCAAAGAAATATCTTGATATATTTTTGCGTTTGTATCTATAAATTGAGAAATTTGATTCTTTAATTCTGACATATAATAGTTCCTCCTAAAATTTGAATTTATTGTACAAAGAACGATTGCTATATTCAAATTCTATTTATTTATACCTGGCTATAAATTATTTTTATAACCAAAACAAAAAGAAAAAACGGCATAGCCGCTTATTCTTTCGTTAGATCCTCACCAAAATATTTGATAGAAATCTGAGATAAAGTTCCATCTTCTTTCAATTCTTTTAAAGCTTTATTCACTGCTTTTTTTAATGACGCATTGTCATCTCCTTTTACCATTGGAATCGCATAGGGTGTAGATTCTTTGGATTGATCGACAATTTTAAATGAACTATCCTTTGTCGTTTGAAGATAATCATTGATCGAAGTAGCCGCATTGATTGTCGCATCTACACCACCACTCTTTACAAGATCCATACATTTTGTTAAATCATCTACACCTTTTACAGTAGCCCCATAATCTTCACCCAATTCCATATAGGTAGATCCAATCGAATTGGCCGTTGTCTTTCCTTTTAAATCATCAAACGAAGTAATTGTCGTATTATCATTACGAACAACTAAGACTGTATGATCATATGCATATGGTGTACAAAAATCAAATTTCTTTTCTCTTTCCTTTGTGATATCGACACCATTAATAACTAAATCATAAGTACCTGTTGATAATCCTGTTAATAATCCATCCCATTTACCTTCTACAATATTGGCTTTTACACCTAATTTCTTGGCAATATTCTTAGCGACTTCCACATCAACACCCACCAATTTATCATCCTTATCATGATAAGAAAATGGTTGCCAATCGCCTTCTAAACCAATTGTGATTTCTCCTTTATCTTGAATCGTAGCTAAATGATCCTTACTAGATCCACATCCTGCTAAAGTAAATACCATAGCTGCACTTAATAAGCCTGCTAATAATTTTTTCATGTTACAGTTCCTCTTTTCTTAAAAATTCTTTTGTTCGTTCTTGTTTTGGATTTTCAAAGAATTCCTTTGAACTTCCCTCTTCAATTATTTTTCCTTCTTCCATCAAAATCACATGATTAGAAACATGTTTCGCAAAAGACATCTCATGCGTGACCACAACCATAGTCATTCCTTCATTAGCCAATGTTTTCATTACACTTAATACTTCTTGAATCAATTCTGGATCTAATGCTGAAGTTGGCTCATCAAAATAAATGATGTCAGGGCTTGTTGCTAATGCTCTTGCGATTGCGACACGCTGTTGTTGTCCACCCGATAATTGTGAAGGATAATGATCAGCACGATCTTTCATTCCTACTTTTTCAAGCATCTGCATACCAATCTCATTTGCATCTTCTTTAGAAATATTTCGAGCTACCGTTAAACCTAATGTCACATTTTGTAAGGCTGTTTTATTCGCAAATAAATTATAATTTTGAAACACAAATCCCGTATGCTTTCTAAGATCTGCAATTTCCTTCTTTGATGTATTTGATAAATCATAAGATTGATCTTTAAAGGTCATAAATCCTACATCCGCTGTCTCTAAATAATTAATACAACGAAGTAAAGTTGTCTTACCTGATCCTGAAGGACCTAATATCGCAATGACATCTCCTTTGTTGACTGTAAGATCAATACCTTTTAAAACATGTAAATTTCCAAATGATTTATGAATATCTTTAATTTCTAATAAAGCCATACTCTATCTCCCTGCCTGATAATAATTTAGCTTCTTTTCACCCCAAGCTTGCAGCCAAGTTAAAACTGTACAGAAAATCAAATACACGAATGCGACTTCTATATATAATTGCATAAACTGATAGGTTCTTCCCGCAATTCTTTCTGTCTGCATAAACATTTCTGTAACTGTAATATTCGCTGCTAAAGATGTATCTTTTACAAGTGAAATCAAGTTATTGAACAAAGATGGAAAAGCACTTCGAAAAGCTTGTGGTAAAATAATATGCATCATGATCTGCATATAGCTCATTCCTACACAGTATCCGGCTTCCATTTGTCCTTGCGGTACACTTTCAATCGAGCCACGAATAGTTTCAGCACAATAAGCGCCCGTATTTAATGAGAATACGATAAGAGCTGCAGTAATAGCCGATATTCTTACGCCAATTGACTGCATACCAAAATACATAATAAACAATTGTACAAGCATAGGCGTTCCTCTAAATATCCATATATAGAATTGAACAATATTCTTTGCGATTGGTACTTTCGCATATTGAATCATGGCACATGCAATAGCTATTAGCATTGCGATAATAAATGATACTAGCGCAAGTGGTAATGTCATTATAATTCCCGAAATAAATATTTTTGAAAATGATTCTAAAAACAATTCCATTCTATCCCTCCCTAAAATCTTTTTATTAGTTTACACCCTAAAGCAAACTTTAGGTCAACTAAATCAATCCAAACGATTTTAATATCGTTAACCAAAATGTAATACTAAAAGCACTAAGCAATGTTGTTAACATCACAACACTCGATGTTAATACACCTTTATGTCCCATACTTTTAGCCATCACAAAACCAGATACAGTTGTACTTGAACCGCACATAATCAAAATGGCAACTAATGCTTGATTTCTAAATCCCAATAGAGCCGCTATCGGTAAAAAGATAGTACAAAAACCAATTAACTTCATAAATGTACAGAATAAAGATGGTTTTAATTCCCCTTTTGCCTGATCAAAATCAAAAGTGGCTCCCATCGCCATTAAACCAAGTGGTGTTGCGGTACTTGAAATCATTGAAATCGTTTTATTGATAACTTGAGGCAATTGAAATGGTAATAAACTAACAAGTACACCTACAACAATACCTAGAATCAGCGGATTCTTTAAAATTCCAACAAACGTCTTCTTATAGTTAACCTTTGATTGTTCAGCCTTAAAGAAAGATAGAATCACAACGGATACAACGTTATAGACAAATACCACACTCATCAACATCAATGGTGCAACACCTACATCTGGATAAATATTTGATGTCAATGCAAGACCTAATAAGGCCGCACTACTTCTGTAACAAGCCTGAATAAATTCACCTTGAATCGCTTTATCTTTTAAACGTAATGAAAATAATATAGATAATAGAATACTAATTAGAGTAGATACAACACAAAATACGACAAACTTTGTATCCCAAAGATCTTTAAAATTAGATTTAGACACATCGACAAACAACAATAGTGGCAATGATACTTTAAAGACAAATGAATTTAGTTTGGATGCCAAGACATCCTCTAAAATATTCATTTTATTTAAAAAATAACCGACAACCATCAATAGAAAGATGGGAATCGTTGCATTTAAGCTAAAAAATAAATTTTCCACAAAATCCCTCCAAAACTCTCTTAAAAGTTTAGCACAAATATTGAATAATATGCACTAAAGCATTTATATGTGACATTATTATCAATTTGTAACTTGTATGTAAGCGGTTTAACTCGTAAAATGAAATTAACAAGTATACAAGGAGGAAATAATACTTATGACAAATCGTTTTATTTTAAATGAAACAAGTTATCATGGTGCTGGAGCCATCAAAGAAGTGGTTACAGAAATTAAAGCACGTGGATTAAAGAAAGGTTTAGTTGTTACAGATAAAGACTTGATCAAATTTGGTGTAGCTACTAAAGTTACAGACTTATTAGATGAAGCAGGACTTCCTTATGAAATCTATGACGAAGTTAAGGCAAATCCAACTGTTGAACAAGTTAAAAATGGTGTACAAGCTGCCAAAAATGCAGGTGCTGACTATCTAATCGCTATTGGTGGTGGAAGTCCACAAGATACTTGTAAGGGTATTGGAATTATCTTGGCTAACCCTGAATTTGAAGATGTAGTTAGCTTGGAAGGTGTTGCTCCAACTAAAAACAAATCTATTCCAGTTATCGCAATTGCGACTACAGCAGGTACTGCAGCTGAAACTACAATCAACTACGTAATTACTGATACTGAAAAGAAAAGAAAATTCGTTTGTGTAGATGCTCACGATATTCCAGTTGTTGCGATTATTGATCCAGAAATGATGTCAAGTATGCCAAAAGGCTTAACTGCAAGTACGGGTCTTGATGCATTAACTCACGCTATTGAAGGATATACAACTTTAGCTGCTTGGGAACTTGCAGATACTTTAAACTTAAAAGCTATCGAAATCATTTCAAGAAGCTTACGTGCAGCATGTGAAAACGATCCAAAAGGACGCGAAGACATGGCTTTAGGACAATATATGACAGGTATGGCATTCTCTAACGTTGGTTTAGGTGTTGACCACGGTATGGCTCACCCATTAAGTGCATTCTATGGAATCCCTCATGGTGTTGCTTGTGCTACTTTACTTCCATATGTTATGGAATTCAATAAAGACTACACTGGTGAAAAATTTAGGGAAATTGCTCGTGTAATGGGTGTTGAAGGCGTTGACGAAATGTCTCAAGAAGAATATCGTCAAGCTGCTATTGATGCTGTTATCCAATTAAGTAAAGATTGTGGTATCGCACAAAGCTTAAAAGAAATTGGTGTTAAAGAAGAAGACTTACCTACTTTAACAGATTCAGCAATGGCAGATGTTTGTACAGGTGGTAACCCTCGTCCATGTACAAAAGAATTGATCTTCGACTTATATAAATACGCATTCAACGGAAGAGATTAATAATACAAACTTAAGAAGGCAACTTGCCTTCTTTTAATTTTGCGAAAGTAAAAAGAAATAAACAATATGTTCGGAGTAGTGTAGAGCCTATGTTCATCGTATGTGAGGAGTTTTGTTCACGATTCTTCCCTTTAGACAAAACATTTACGAGTATAATTGGTTTATAGTCGTGTTTTGTACACGTTAGAATAGAAGAAAGGTAATAGTGTTTTGTTTGCGCGGAAAACCTCTTGTGCTAAGAGTTTTGTACAAAGCGAATAAATTCAAGCAAAGAAATATCTAAAGTCACAGCAAAGTCTTCTGATTCAAATAAGCTATTTTTTAGCACACAAGATTGCCGTATATAAAAGACGCTTTTCTAACATATTCTTTGCAATACAGAATACCGTTTGATATTCATTACCAATTAAAAGATTGCGATAACCTATATTCAGCCACGCTCCAAGCAGGTATAAACTTTTCTTGAGCTCTCATCACTAGAAACCTTTAGACTTCTCTAGTTTAAAAGTAAAAGAAGTATGTCTAAGCTTGAAATCATACTTCTATTTTATCTATGAAACAACAAAATCACTAAATAGTCAGATGCCCTTTATTCATCGTTTCAAATGACTTTCGTACACTGCTTATCAAGAGTTCTTTAATAGAAACTTTCCGTATCCAAAATTAATGGCATATTTCTTTTTGCTGAACATGAGTGCTCAAAAGTGAAATTAAGCTCTCATAATCTTCTGGAGTTAAATTGCTTTTTTTCACCAATACTATTTTTTTAGTAGAGGTTTGTAAATAAATATAATTTTTAAACACACACCACCATTGAAATGCGTCCCATTTATATTTACTTGTAACATACTCAGGTTCAGATATTGTTGTAACTCCATCTGAATCAAATATATACTCAATTGTTCCATTTTTTAAATTATCTAGGGATTTATTTTGAATTATTTTAAAAATTAAATCCTGTTCATAATATAGACCTACTTTTGCACCCCATATAAAAATTATGACCAAAACTAGTGAAATTAATGCATTTCCTGTCAAATGATCTAAAAAGGATGTTAGCGTATCAATCCCCATAATAATTGCTCCAATAATGCAAACTATTTGGCAAAATTTTCTGCTCCTTTGAATTTTTGGATGAGCCAAAATGATTTCTCTTATCACTTTAAATTCATCTGGACCTAAATTCAATTTAGTTTTGATCATTATAATCATCTCTCTTTCCATCAAACTAATTATAGTATACATCAAAAGCAGAAAAACATAGATCCACAATATAAAATATTGTTACAGATTTAGTCGTAAATATTTGCTCAGCGTGAATATATGAGTAGAAAAGCATAACCGTGGAATGACTTCCTGTACATACTGCAGCGGTCTGAGAATGCGTGAGACTCACATCCTGTTGTAAGTAAAAAAAAGAGTATGAATTCTTCTTGAACTCATACTTTTTTTTGGGTTTTGTTCATTTTTAACAATTTTTGCCTGAATTTTAGTTTTAAGTTACCATGGGGGTTTTGTTCATTTTTTCCAAAATTCCTCATTTTTTGAATTTAAGTTTACATGGGGGTTTTGTTCATTTTTTGTACAAAACCGCCTAAAAATTTTTTTCAGTTGATCAGTTAAAAAAAAGATGAGATTATGAAATCTCACCTGATTAGCGATTTACATGGACATATCCAATAAATGCATTTGTACATTCAACAGTTGATACAACTGTTTGATGTCCTAACCATCCCCCATGAACAGCTTGACCATTACCAATATATAATGCCACATGTCCTTGATATACACAAATATCACCTGGAACTGGATTATTAGTCAGTGTCCCTAAATTTAAGTATTCGATTGGTGCTCCATGAAAATTGATTCCAACTGCAGCTAATGAATTTGTTACCAACATTGTACAGTCTTGATTTACACCAACTTGAGCTAATGCAGCATCCGCAATTCTTTGATAAAAACTCTTTTCAACATGAACTGTAATATTTTTTTCACTTACATTACCGGCTGTATCTTTGGCTTTAATCGTTGTTGTGAATGTTCCTACATCAGCCGTATTGATATTGTCCGTTAATTGAATCGTTCCTTCTTCATTTAAAGAAACATGGCTATTGATATCGAAAACTTCGTTTTGTTCAACTGTAAGAACATCTTCACAAGTAATTTCAGGAGCTGTAGTATCTTGTACTTTTACTTTTACTTCAGCACTATGTTTTTCACTTGTTTGTTTATTTTCTCCCTCAATAGAAATAGTTTGTTTTCCAATTGCATCAATATCTAAATCTTTAACTTTTACCTTATAATTCTTTGATTCATATACAGAAACATTTTTTGTTTTCTTCTTAAATTCTACATTCGCATATTTTTTATGTAATTCTTTAGTAAATACAGATTTCATGGAATCTGCATCTTGATATTCAATTTTATAAACGGGTGTGCTTTCTTTTGCTGCAACATTTGTAACGCCTCCAAATGTAGATGTAGCAATAATCAAACTTGCGAATGCTTGGACTAATTTTTTCATAGTTATGGGCCTCCTCCTTGCTCACACAATTAAAGAGGCTACACTATTTAGTCCAAAGTGTCAAAAGAATACCCGTATTTCCCACAATTTAACATATTAATTTGTTTTAATTTGCCATTATTAACAAGTCCGTCCCATTTTTTTGCACTTTTTAGTAGAAAAAAGAACTACAAAAAGAACCCGAACAACTAAAAGTTGTCCGAGCCTAATCTCAGCTATAAGTCGTTTTGGGGTATATGTTTCCCCTTAAATTCTTGAAAAGCAAATTCATCTACCCCCATCAAAATTTATTGTGCCTTAGCATTGATTAACATTAATTATTGATTATTAGATTCTGCCTGTCTGCTTTTTAAGATTTTCTTTGCGTCTTTAACAGTGATTGCACGCGAATCCGTTTCACTATTCAAGTAGATCTCTTCATCCCCATTTTGTAAGTAAGCTTCTCCACCTAGAAAGCCATCTCCTAATGGAATCACTTTTTCATCATCATCACATCCAGGAAAATAGCCTACATTCTCACTCATCTCATTTACTTCTTCAACATTGACCGGTTCTTCACTCGATCTTGCAAAAGCTGGATAAGAAGTAACAGCAACTAAACCAATAAACAAAGAAATTAATAATCGAATCTTTTTCATTGTTTCACCTCCCATCCATTAATCTTCATCCTCTAAATATGATGCTTTTTCAATTTCTTTTGCCTGCTTCACTGTGATAATTCGATCCCCATCCTGTAAATCAGATTTATCCACATCTGAGCCATCTTCATTAAGTAAATAGCCACCACCTTTTACTAGAATAATATGCTGACTATTCTTCAATCCTTTAAATTTAAAATCTACATATTGTTGAGCCTGTACCTCTGAATCAGCATCAACATTTATAGTAGGACTTTCTACTTGGATAGGCTCATGATAACTTGCTGCAAATGCTTTAAAGGTACAAACTGTTACAACAGCAGATAAACATAAAATGTACATTGTTCTCTTTTTCATAAGTCTTTTCCTCCTTCTTTTTTTTGCGAAAACGTTTTCCTATCTTCATTATATTCTGATTGCATATTTTTGCAAGCGTTTCATATTTTAATTTTTGTTGCAAATTTTTGAAACAATGTTAAAATTATATTGGGTGATAATTATGATACAACTAACAAAAAAAGAAAGAAGTGTTATGGACATTCTATGGGACAGTCACATTGAAATGTCAGCAACTGAAATTAGAGAAACCTCTAATGAAGAATTGAGTATTTACACTATCCAACAAGCTTTGCGCCATTTATTAGAAGTACATTTTATTGAAGTGTACGACATTGCCTTCAACAACAAATCTTTAACACGTAAGTATAAACCACTCGTATCACAAGCTGAATATGTAGATTCTTTTATCAACAATGATACAAGACTTCAATTAGCCAGTAACTTTGTCAATAATACGGATGATTTAGAAGAATTAGAAAAACTTCAAAAACTCATCGAGAAAAAATTAAGAGCATTAAAATGACATTTTCCTTGACTTCATTCTTTTCCGGATTATGCAGTGTTACTTTATTCATAATGTGTTTTGGATTTATACTACGACATAAAAAGGCATATAAATACTTTCGTACAGATGCACTCTTATTAATCATATGTCTGATTTTTATTCGCTTACTGTTTCCGTTTGAACATAAACATATGATCTATATTCCAATCCAAAGAGTAATGAATCCGCTTTTGGATTTCTTCAATCAAACATATATAGTAAAGCTCTTGATCTTATTATGGCTTATAGGAAGTGCAATCTTTTTGATCTACTTCATAAAAGATTATATTCATACAGAATATATCTACAAAAAAATAATGAAACAAAGTCAAATTGTTGGATATAGACAATCTTATCCTGTATACAAATCAAATTTGATCTATGGACCTTGTGTGATTGGATTACACAAAACTATTTTGCTTCCTGAAACTGATTATTCAGAATCGGATTTAAATTTAATCCTCGCACATGAAAGTTTCCATATTAAGAAGAAGCACAATCTAATCAAAGGCATATTAAATATTATTTGCTGCATATACTGGTGGTTTATCCCCATATATTTCTTCAAAAAATATATTTTCCTATGTTTAGAAATGAAAACTGATGATTCTATAATCCAAAATCTTGATGAAAAAGAGAGCTTTGCCTATATGCAGACTCTGATTCAAATTCAGAAGCAATCCTCTCAGAAATCATTCACGTCCTATATTTCTTCAAATGGATTTATTCTTAATTATAGAATCCATTACATGATGAGAGGTCTACACAAAAAGAAAACAAACGCTTTTATTTTGGTTTCAACTATATTGATCTGTTTCTTATCTACCTTTATTAATATTTCTGGATATTATACAAATACTGAGTTAACAGAAAATACATTTGAGATTACAAATGCAAATGCATATATATTCGAAAACAAAAACAATCCTCCATCCTTATTATTTTATTTAGATAATCAATATATCTTAGGTGGATATACCAACTTAAAAGAAATACAAGACGAACAAAAACTACCAACATACAAAGATCTTGGAAAAAATCGAAATATCCAATCAATCACGAATACACAGAATACAGTCATTAAGAATTCAAAACAAACTACTTACCGATGGAAATATAAATTAGAAGATGGTTATGTATACAGAAGGCTGTAT
Organism: uncultured Holdemanella sp.; assembly: GCF_958348295.1. Classification (NCBI taxonomy): domain Bacteria; kingdom Bacillati; phylum Bacillota; class Erysipelotrichia; order Erysipelotrichales; family Erysipelotrichaceae; genus Holdemanella; species uncultured Holdemanella sp. The sequence goes on along the minus strand of NZ_CATVYQ010000033.1, from coordinate 106 downwards.
AATGCATGTAAAAACACTTGGGTATCCGATTGGATGTCCGCCTAAAATTTTGGTAATCCGCAATTAGATAGGGTCGACTAAAAGTTGGCTTCAAAAATTGTAGGGT
>NZ_CATVYQ010000032.1:0-24292 GCF_958348295.1 uncultured Holdemanella sp. | reverse complement strand
TTTAGTGTAAAGGTTATCGCAACCTAAAGGTGGGAATAAATTTTTCTTTTGACCTGTCTTAGGATTTGGTCTAGAAATTTCTTGATAAATGGGATATAATATGAAAGTGTATCCTTTTGTCTGTATACATGAAAGAAATGAGGTAAGTAACATGAACGAAAAGACATTCAATGATGTAGTAAATCACATGAAAACTTCTGGGTTTGTTTACCAAGGTTCAGAAATTTATGGTGGTTTGGCAAATACTTGGGATTTTGGTCCTTTAGGCATTGAATTAAAGAACAATATTAAAAATGCATGGTGGAAACGTTTCATCCAAGAAAGTGAACACAATGTTGGTTTACAGAGTGCAATCTTAATGAATCCAAATGTATGGGTTGCGAGTGGTCACGTTGGAGGATTTAGTGATCCATTAATGGATTGTAAAGAATGTAAGAGCCGTTTTAGAGCGGATCAATTGATTGAAGAAGCAAGTAATCACACCGTAAACTGTGGTGGTATGTCTAATGAAGACATGGAAAAATATATTGCAGAACATGAAATCGCATGTCCTAAATGTGGAGCTAAAAACTTCACAAATATTCGTCAATTTAACTTGATGTTCAAAACTTTCCAAGGTGTATTAGAAGATGCAAAAAGTACGATCTATTTACGTCCTGAAACTGCACAGGGTATCTTTGTAAACTTTAAAAACGTACAAAGAACTATGCGTAAAAAATTGCCATTCGGTATTGGTCAGATTGGTAAGAGTTTCCGTAACGAAATTACACCAGGAAACTTCATTTTCCGTACGCGTGAATTCGAACAAATGGAATTAGAATTCTTCTGTAAACCAGGAACAGATTTAGATTGGTTTGAATACTATTGTAAAAACTGTGTTCAATTCTTAAAAGATTTAGGTATCAACGAAGAAAATATTCGTTTACGTGCACATGATCCAGAAGAATTGGCTCACTACTCAAACGGTACAAGTGATATCGAATACCACTTCTCTGAACCTATTGGTTGGGGTGAATTATGGGGTATTGCAGACCGTACTGACTTTGACTTAAAAGCACATCAAACTACTTCTAAACAAAACTTAGAATATTATGATCAAGAAGCCAATGAAAAATATATTCCTTACGTAATTGAACCTAGTGTTGGTGTTGAACGTTTAATGTTAGCTGTAATGTGTGAAGCATACCAAGAAGAACAATTAGAAAATGATTCTCGTGTAGTATTAAAATTACACCCAGCATTAGCTCCTTATAAAGTAGCTGTACTTCCACTTTCTAAAAAGTTATCTGATCAAGGTGATGAAGTATTCGCAAAACTTTCTAAACACTTTAGCGTAACTTATGATGATGCTCAAAGCATCGGTAAACGTTATCGTCGTCAAGATGCGATTGGAACACCATTCTGTGTAACAGTTGACTTTGAAACGGCAAATGATGGATGTGTAACAGTCAGAGATCGTGATACTATGCAACAAGAGCGTATTTCACTAGATGATCTTGTTTCATATATTGAAAACAGAATTGAATTTTAATGAGCTGGATATCAGAAGATGATATAAAGGCAATACGTCAACAAGCTGATATTGTTGATGTGATGTCTCACTATATCACACTTGAAAAGAAGGGCAAAGATTATAAAGCTATATGTCCTTTTCATGATGATCATGATCCAAGCTTATCTGTTTCAACAGATAAACAAATATTTAAATGCTTTGTATGCGGCGTGGGAGGAAATGTATTTACTTTTGTTCAAAAGATTGAAAACATTTCCTTTCTGGAAGCTGTTTGTAAAGTAGCGGAATTGATTCACTATCCATTACATTTGGATACATCTAAATTTCAAGCTAAAGTTGATAAAAATCAACCTTTATATGATTGCATTCAGTCTTATATTCGTTTTTTAACTTTTGAATTAGAAAGTGAAAATGGCGAGAGTGTAAAAAGGTATTTAAGTCAAAGAAAAATTAATGAAGATATTATAAAAAGATTTGAAATTGGGTATGCACCTGAATCGAGTCGTAGTGTGAAGTATCTCAAGGCAAAAGGTTTTAACGAACAAATACTAACGGATACAGGTTTAATTCGTACTCATGACTTAGATACTTATGCCGTATTTGATAATCGATTAATGATTCCAATTCATGATGAGAATGGCAATCCTGTTGGTTTTACGGCAAGACGTTTGAATGAAGATAAAGAAACTGCTAAGTATATAAATACTTCAGAAACGAAAATCTATCATAAGGGGAATTTGATTTTTAATTATCACAGAGCTAAGGAATTTGCGAAAAAAAATAAGCGATGCATTTTAGTTGAGGGGGCCATGGATGTCATAGCCTTTGAAAAGGCTGATATACATGAAAGTATTGCTTGTTTAGGTACAGCTTGTACCAAAGAACAAATAACGTTATTAAAACGTTTAAATGTACCTTTAGTGGTATGTTATGATGGGGATAGAGCTGGTAAGGCAGCAACGTATAAATTTGGAAAGTTAGCCGTTGATTATGGATTGAACTTTTCAATAGTGAAAAATACAACTGGTAAAGATCCAGATGAAATATTTAATGAACTTGGCAAAGATGAGTTGTATCTTTCTGTTCATAAAACGACTTCTTTTGTTGAATTTTTATTTGAATATTTACCGAATCAATATGATTTAGACAATTATGAGGATAAGAAAAAATTCACTTCTGAAATGCAGTCTTTCATAGAAAGAACATGTACAGATTTTGAAAAGGCCGATTATTATTCTCGTATACGAGACTTAACTGGATTTGATTTATCAAATACGACAAGTACTCCTGCACCGAAAAAAGAACCAAGAAATAAAGCATCCGTTATTCGTAATATAGAGCCATTAAAAAATGGAAGAACACTAGCCGAGTATGGTGTGTTATGGATGATTCTTAACAGTAAATTAGCGGCCGACCAATTCAAGGATCAGATTGGCTTTTTCCAAGATCCAGTCTGTGAAGAATTGTCATTATATTGTTATGACATGTATCGTAATATGGACCATATCGATTTTGATGTATTGATGAGTTACATTGAAAAAGAAGAAGTTCGTAATTTACTGGTAAGTCTGATGGAAAATCCATTTCATATTTATGAATATAATAAAGATTTCTTTAACGATAGTTTAATGAAAATCAAAGAATGTGCTTTACAAGACCAGATTGACAACCTAAATGATCAAATCAAAAATGTACAGGATCCGATGATTAAGTTGTCTTTGGCTAGTAAAAAACAAGAATTAATTATTCAGAGAAATGAAATTTTACATCGAAAGGAAGGATGAAAGTATGGCAAACACAAATGATTCTCAAAAATTAAAGTTTACAAGCTTAGATGAGGCAAAAGAGTTCTTGCTAAAGAGTAAAGAACAAAATGTCGATGTTTCCCAAAAACAATTCTTAGATGCGGTAAGTGCTTTAAACTTAGATGATGATACATTAGATGATCTATATAATTGGATCGATGAAAACTTGATTGAATTCATTGATGGAGATGAATTAGATGAGGATGACTTAACAGATGATGATTTAAGTGATGAAGATTTAGATGAAGAAAATTCAATTGCTGAAGAAATTTCACAACTAGAAAAGACATTCGCAAATGCATCACACGCAAAAATCAATGACCCAGTTAAAATGTATCTAAAAGAAATTGGGCAGATTCCATTATTGGATCCAAAAGAAGAGCCGATTATTGCACGTCAGATCCAAGAAGGAGAACAAGCTAAAGAAGATATGAAGAACCTTGATTTAAGCGATGAGGAAAAGAAAAAACTTGCAAAAATCATTGCGGATGGGGAAGAAGCGAAACAAACATTGATTTCTTCAAACCTTCGTTTGGTTGTATCAATCGCAAAAAAATATGTAGGTCGTGGAATGTTATTCTTGGATTTGATTCAAGAAGGAAACTGTGGATTGATCAAAGCTGTTGAAAAATTTGATTATACAAAAGGATTTAAATTCTCTACATATGCTACTTGGTGGATTCGTCAATCTATTACACGTGCAATTGCTGATCAGGCGCGTACAATTCGTATTCCAGTACACATGGTTGAAACCATCAATAAATTGACACGTATTCAACGTCAATTGGTTCAAGATCTTGGTCGTGATCCATTGCCTGAAGAAATCGCAGAAAAGATGGAAAATATTTCAGCAGAAAAAGTTCGTGAGATCCAAAAGATTGCATTGGATCCAGTTAGTTTAGAAACACCAATTGGCGAAGAAGATGACTCGCATTTAGGTGATTTCATTGAAGATAAAGATACGTTATCTCCAGATGATTATACAAACAATCAATTGTTAAAAGATGAAATTAATGCTGTTTTACAAGGTTTGACAGAACGTGAAGAAAAAGTATTACGTTTACGTTTCGGTCTATTAGATGGAAGAACACGTACTCTTGAAGAAGTTGGTAAAGAATTTAACGTTACACGTGAACGTATTCGTCAAATTGAGGCAAAAGCATTACGCAAGTTAAAAAATCCAAATCGCTGCAAACGCTTAAGAGACTTTGTAAAATAATGATACCCTGTTCGAATCGTATTCAAGAAATATTAGAATGGGTAAATGGCGATTGTATTGCAGATATTGGTTGTGACCATGCCTATGTTGTATGTAATGCCATTTTGAATCATCAATCTAAAAAAGGATATGCATGTGATGTAGCACAAGGCCCATTAGACAATGCTAAAAAGACCATTGCCGCAAACAATTTAGAAGATTTTATTTCTTGTTGTTTGCTAGATGGAATTCAAGGCTTAGCTTTTGATGTGGATCAAATCATTATTTGTGGTATGGGAGGAAAACTCATTATAGATATCCTTTCTAAAGGAACTCTATTTTTTGGCTTGAGATTGTTATTATCATGCCACAAAGATGATTTTGCGCTAAGAAAATATTTAAAAGACAACAATATTCATATTCTTAGAGAAAAGATGATCTACGATAATGGGCACTACTATCCAATTTTAGATTGTATTGTACAAGATCATCCGCAAGAAATAAGTAATGCTTGTCTACACTTTGGTATGCATATGATAATGAATTCTACATATAGTTCTTATTTGGATTTTGAAGAGAATAAATATAAAAATATTCTTTTAAAAGTCAACAAACCTGAGTTTCTTGAAAAAATAGAATATATAAAAGAAATCCGTAATCAGAGAATTTCCTGAATACGGATTTTTGGCTTTTCAATATCATTAGACAAATAGTCTTTGACTTGGTTTGTCAAATATGTAGGTGTGCTAGCACCGCTTGTAATCGCAATTGTTGAATATTTTTCAAAGTCTTTTTTATCAATATCTTCTACTGTTTGAATGGAGAAAATATCTTGGATACCTGCTTTTTTTCCAATATCTACAAGCTTTTGCGAGTTGTTACTTGTTGGATCACCTACGACAATCAAACAATCGACATTCTTTAAATTTAAAATAGCTTGTTGACGTACACGCGTCGCATTGCATATTTCATCATGGAATATCGCAAAAGGATATAAGCTTTTAATTTTTTCAAACGTATCTTTTAATTCATAAATTGACATTGTAGTTTGATTCGTGACAAATATTTTAGAAGTATTAATTTTTGGGATATCTTTATGCGGCTCAATCAAATATACATGATCACTCATTGTATAAATGGATTCAGCTTCTGGATGTTTGTTTTTACCAATATAAAAAATTGTATAATCTTCATCTAAGTATTTTTTTACGATTTTTTGTGTTTGCAATACAAAGGGACAACTTGCATCGATTAAAATTAATCCTTTATCCTTGGCTTTTTTATACACTTTAGGACTGACACCATGCGCAGTAAAAATTACAATTCCTTCTTTGATTTCATCTAATAATTCATAGCGAGTTTTTGTCTTATCTTCTATAGTATCAATGGAATAATACTGCAAAGCTTTTTTTACATATTGATTATGTACAAGATTACCTAAAATGGTGATCTTTTTATTTGGGTATTGGATTCTTGTATTTTTTGCGGTTTCGATTGCTTTTAAAACGCCTCCACAATACCCCTGAGGCTTGACTGTAATGATATTTTGTGTTTTCATATATACATTATGCCCTAATTATTTATATTTGTAAAATGGGAAGAATTTTGGGATAATACTAAAGAAAAGGATGTGAAAATTTATGAATCGTATTCAAGAAATAATGGAATTAGAACATTTTAAAACCTTAACGCCGATTCAAGAACAGGTGTTAAATCGTAAAAATAAAAATAGAGATATTATTGGTGTTTCCAGTACCGGATCTGGTAAATCACACGCTTTCTTTATGCCAATCTTTGAAAAATTAGATTTTGATCAAGATTGCGTTCAAGCTGTCATTAGTGCACCAACTAGAGAACTCGCCTATCAGCTATATGATCGTTGTCGTAAAATCGCAAAACATTTTAACGTACGTGTAAAACTAGTAACTGGTGGTATGGAAAAAGTTACGCAAATGGAAAAACAGCCACAAATCGTTATTGGTACACCAGGAAGAATGAAGGACATGTTCATTAAAGATAACGTCTTGCGTTTGGATACCGCAAAAATTGTTGTCATTGATGAAGCAGATATGACTTTAGAATTTGGATTCTTGGAAGATATTGATGAAATCTTATCAAAAATGGATAAAAAAGTTCAAATGATGGTTTTTTCAGCAACTATTCCTGAATCTTTACAGCCATTCTTAAAAAAATATTTATACGATCCTGAATTCATTGAAATCAAAAAAGAGGAAGCTTTCCAAAGTGATGTAAAACACATTTTGGTTCCTTGTAAACATAAAAGCTATGAACAAAAAATTTTAGATGTTTTACCATGTATTCAACCCTATGTATGTTTGATTTTTGCCAATACAACGCAAGAAGCACAAAACATTGCAAATACAATGCGTGAAAATGGCTATGACCTTGTTGAACTTCATTCAGGACTTGAATCCCGACAGCGTATGCAGGCTATTAAGATGATTCAAAGCCAAAAGAAAAGTTATATTGTCGCAAGCGATATTGCCAGTCGTGGTATAGACTTGGAAGGAATTACTCATGTCATTAGTTGTGGTTTCCCTAAAGATTTAAAATTCTATATTCATCGTGCTGGTCGTACAGGAAGAGCAAGTCGAGATGGGCAATGTATCGCATTATATAAAGAAAGTGATGCTAAATCAATCCAGTCTTTGATCAAACAAGGTATTGAATTTGAACATCAAGATGTTAAGAATCATGAATTCGTAGATTTAAAACCATATGTAAATAAGCGTCCAATGAAAAAGGACGAATTCCATGAAGAAGTTGAAAAAATTGTTCATAAGAAAAAGAAAGTTAAACCAAACTATAAGAAAAGACAACGCCAGGAAATTGATCGTATGAAACGTAGAAAACGTCGTGAAATGATCAAATCCGATATCAAGCGCCAACAAAAAGAACGTGCTAAAGAAAGACAACGTCAAAAAGGAATGGATCTATGATCTATTTAGGTAGTCATGTTTCTTTTAAGGCTCCAAATTATTTTAAAGGCGCAATTGAAGAAGCTATATCTTATGGTGCCAATGCATGTATGATTTATACGGGACCTCCAAGTAACACGCGTCGTGTCGATGTTTCTAAATTAAAAATAGATGATGCAAAAGAGTATATGAAAGAACATGATTTTTCAATCGATCGTGTAATAGTGCATGCTCCATACATTATCAATTTGGCAAATGCATTGAAACCAGAAACGGCCCTATTTGGACAAGAATTTTTAAAGTCTGAATTAGAAAGAGTACATGCGATTGGTGCAAAAACACTTGTATTACATCCAGGAAGCCATGTTGGTGCTGGAATGGATGTTGGTATTGAGTGGATCATCAATGGTTTAAATGAAGTTTTAGATAATGATACAACCAATGTTAAGATTGCTCTTGAAACGATGGCGGGTAAGGGAAATGAATGTGGTTTTACATTTGAACAATTACATAAAATTTATTCTGGCGTACATAAAAAGTCTCGTATTGGGTATTGTATGGATACATGTCATATTTGGGATGCGGGTTATGATTTAAATCAATTTGAAGATGTACTAAATGAATTTGATTCTATACTTGGCTTAGAAAATCTATTGTGCATGCATATCAACGATTCAAAAAATCCATTAAAAGCCCATAAGGATCGTCATGAAAACTTAGGTAAAGGCTATATAGGATTTGATGTGTTATATTCGATTGTGCATCATCCAAAACTTGAAAATGTTACAAAAATTTTAGAGACTCCATTTATTGATGGAAAAGCTCCATATAAAGAAGAAATCTCAGCGTTGCGCTGAGATTTTTTTCTAGAATTTATCAATTTCTTCTTTTAAACGAGCTACGATCTGCTCTTGAGGAATCTTTTCAATAATTTTTCCCTTTTTAATTAATAAACCTTCTTTCTTACCGCCTGCAATCGCAATATCGGCATGTTTTGCTTCACCAGGACCATTAACTGCACAACCCATGATAGCTACAGTTACTTCTTTATTTACTGTTTGAAGATAGCTTTCGATTTCATTCACGGCAGGCTCCATATCCCATTGTGTACGTCCACAAGTTGGACATGCGATCAAGTTTGGTACATTTTTAATTAATTTACAATCTTTCAACAATTCTTTTACAATAGGAATCTCCTTTTCTGGAGCTCCATTGACACTGATACGAATTGTATTGCCAATTCCTTCGTTTAATAATGTACCTAAAGCTAAACTTGATTTAATGGCACTTGTCATCATTGTTCCAGCTTCTGTAACACCTAAATGTAAAGGATAGTCAAATGTTTTTGCGGCCAGCCTATAAGCTTCAATACAAAGTAATGGATCACTTGATTTAAAAGAAAGCACTGTATCATAAAAATCAAGGTCTTCTAAGATTTGTACATGTCTTTGTGCACTTTCTATCATACCTTCAGCTGTTGGCTTGCCATATTTTTCATGAATATCTTTTTCTAGAGAACCACCATTGATGCCAATACGAATAGGTATATGCTTTTCTTTGCATGCCTTGACGACTTTTTCTACATTTTCTCTTGAACCAATATTTCCAGGGTTTAAACGAATCTTGTCTGCGCCCGCCTCAATACAAGCTAAAGCTAAACGATAGTCAAAGTGTATATCTGCAACAAGAGGAATATGGATTTGTTTCTTAATGTCGGTAATGGCCTTGGCATCTTCCATATCCATGCAGCTGACGCGAATAAGTTCACATCCCATTTTTTCAAGGTTTAAAATTTGTTTGGCAACCTCATCTGCCTTTTTTGTTTCAATGTTACACATTGATTGAATAACGACGTGATTATTATGTCCAATTTCAAGATTTTTTACTTGAACTTGACGTGTTTCTGTTCTGTTCATAGAAAACCTCCATAATTTAAGTATACGCCATTACTTCTTTTTTTTCCATTTCATCTTGGAAACGTGTATAATATAGAGTGTTCGAATTAAAGGAGGATTCAATTGAAAAAGAGTAGAAAATCAATCAAAAGGGCAAATCAAAATATTTCTGTGGATCGAGTCATCTCTAATCGTATATTGATTTTTTCGGTTATAATTGCCATATGTTTTTTGGTCATCTTTTTAAGATTGTTCTATCTTCAGATTGTTTCATATAATGAATATACCGCAAAACGAGAAGACTATACTTCCATCAAACAATATACTTCAGCTCCACGAGGACAGATTTATGATTGTAAGGGAAGAGTTTTGGCAAAAACTGTGGTGAGTCACAATATTGTGTTTACATCTCCAAATAACATGGATTCAGACGATTATGAATTATATGCCAAACGTATTGTCAAAGTGTTTAATGTGAGCGCAAAAGATTTTACGGATGAGGATAAAAAACAAGCGTATATTACATATAAATCTTTTTTATCACCAACAGACTCCGAATATGCAGCCAATCATTTGTTGACGCAAAAAGAGTTGAAGCAATATAAGAATGGTGCATGGGGCGATAATACAGAAAGTAAAAGATATCAAATTTTAATGAATCGTATTGGTAAGAAACAAATTGGGGAAATGACGCAAGCTGAATTAAAGATGTGTGTCATTTATCAACGTATGATTGCCAACCAAAGTACAGGACAAGAAAATGTTGTTTTAGAAGATGTAAGTGATGATGATGTTGCTTATCTAGTGGAACATAAAACGGAATTTCCTGGATTTGATGTTGATTTTGGTGGGTGGAAACGTGAATATCCATATGGTGAATCTCTATCGGATATTTTAGGAAGTGTAACTACAAGTACACAAGGTTTACCAAGTGAATTATCAACTTATTATTTGGCAAGAGACTATCAATTGAATGCAAGTGTTGGTAAATCTGGCTTAGAATATCAATATAATGATTTACTAGCAGGAACACCAGAAATTGCCAAAATTACTTATGATTCAAAAGGATTAGCACAAAAAGATGTGATTCAGCAAGCAAAAAAAGGATATGATTTATATCTTTCAATCGATATAGATCTTCAGTCTTCACTTGATAATATTGTTAAAAATACATTAAGTGAATATGGAGGAACTAAAAATCGTGAAAACTTCAAATCCTTATTTACAACTGTATTAAATCCACAAGATGGCTCTGTACTGGCAATGTCTGGTTATCAAATGGATCTTGATACAAAGGAAATGACATATTTTGCGACAGGAAACTATATGTCTTTAGTGAATCCTGGATCTTGTATTAAGGGTGCTACTGTATATATGGGTGAAAGTGAACATGTCGTAAGTCCAGGTGAAGTGATTGTCGATAAAGTTATGAATATTGGTGGTCAGGAATTTGGTTCTTATGAAGATCATGGTCCTGTCGATGATGTAAGTGCCTTAGAGGTAAGTAGTAACGTTTATATGTTTAATATTGCGATTCGACTTGCAGGAGCTGTCTATGAAGAAAAAGAACCATTAGCTGTGGCAGACCTTCAAGGAACTCTAAATAAGATGCGTTCTTATTATTCAATGTTTGGATTAGGAAATATAACGGGTCTTGATGCACAGGGCGAAGTGAATGGCTATATGGGTTATGGTTCAGAACCAGGTATGTTACTAAACTATTCGATTGGCCAGTTTGATATGTATACACCATTACAATTAGCTGTATATGGCGCAACAATCGCATCGAATGGAAATGTATATCAACCTAGATTAATGAATCATGCTACAGAAGTAAATTCGAGTGAAGTGGTTGTCGCAAATGAAAAGAAAGTAAAATCAACATTACCTGAAAAGAATGCTGCCTATTTACAGCGTGTACAAGAAGGCTTTAGAGCCTGCGTTGCCTCTGGCTATTGTAGTAATCTTTTAAAAGATGTTGGCGTTGAAGTTTCGGCAAAAACAGGTACAGCCGAAGTAGGCGATTGGACAACCGCAAACCTTGTAGGTTATGCACCAAGTAGCGCTCCTACAATGGCATTTGCGTGTTCAGCACCAACTTCAAGTATCAACGATCAGGCTGTTTCACCAAATATTTGTGCAAATAATGTTATGCCAGAATTCATAAAAAAATATTTTGAAATTTATCCTGCAAGTTAAAATTTTGAAAATGACTTGAAATTGACTTGTAAGTTATGCTAGAATCAACTAGTAATTACTAATGTGAGGAGGACTGAACATGAGAGATCGTATTACATTTAAGTGCTCTGTTTGCGGTGAAGAAAACTATATTGGTACAAGAAATAAGAAAAAACATCCTGAACGTATGACTGTTAAAAAATATTGTCCAAAATGCAATCAGCAGACTGAACATAAGGAGAAAAAGTAAGAAAGACCGTTTCATTCGGTCTTTTTTATGTATTAGACTATGAAAGTACTTCAACAACCACTCGGTCCAGTACAGGCAAATTGTTATTTGGTCATGGATAATCACCATGCTATATTGATTGATCCTGCGGATAAATTTTTAAATCTTGATGCTATACTAAAAGAAAACGAATGTAATCTTGAAGCCATCATTTTAACACATGCTCACTTTGATCATATTTCAGGTGTTGATAAGATTGTAAATGAATATCACTGCGACGTTTTTTTAAATCCAAGTGAGTTTGATTTTCTTCAAGATCCAGATTTAAATTCATCCTCAGCCTTTTATATGGATGTAACATGTGATGCCAAGTGTAAACCATTATTAGAAGGAAAGAATAAAATTGCAGGATTTGAAATTGAAGCTATGTATTGCCCAGGACATTCAATCGGTTCAACCGTATTAAAAATAAAGGATTGTTTATTCACAGGAGATGTATTATTTCAAGGTTCGATTGGAAGAATGGACCTTGTAACAGGTTCTGTTTCAAGTATGAAAAAATCTTTAAAAAAATTGTATCAACTCGATCAAGACTATAAAGTTTATCCAGGTCATGGTCCATCCACTACTTTATCGCAAGAGAAAAAATGGAATGAAAGTTTAAAATATGCAGAAATTTATTAGAATTTCTGCTTTTTTTTTCGTATTAGATATAGGGGTGATAAAAATGGATGATTTATTAAAGAACCTCATTGAATATGCGATATTAAAAAAGGCAAGCGACATTCATTTTATTTTGCAGCAGAATCGCTTAAAAATTAAACTTAGAACGCAAACTGAAATGTTGGAAGTATATCAAGATATTTGGCAGCCCGCATTCTTTGAGTATTTGAAATTTATTTCTCGAATGGATCTAACGAATCCTTATACACCACAAAGTGGGCAATTTAAAGTATGTATAAACCATCATGATGTATATTGTCGCTTTAGTATGCTTCACAATAATCATGTTCAAACAGGAGTCATAAGAATGTTGAATATGATGCATGCGATTAAATTAGATGCACTTTCTTTGTGTAAATATGATACAGAATTCTTTCAATCGTTGATTCCATTAAGACATGGATTGGTTATCTGTGTAGGTCCTACAAACAGTGGTAAGACAACAACGTTACATGCTTTGCTTCATGAAATAGCCAAAGAGAAGAAACATAAGGTAGTGAGCTTAGAAGATCCCATTGAAATCGAAGACGATTCTTACTTACAGCTACAAATCAATGAAGGAACTGGATTTACGTATGATGTAGGTATTGAACAATTGCTAAGACATGATCCAGATGTTATATGTATTGGCGAAACTAGAAACAGCTATACGGCTAAGATGGTGTTAAGAGCGAGTTTAACAGGGCATTTTGTACTGACAAGTATTCATGCCAAAGATGGAAAGGAGTGTATTCGTCGTCTTGAGGATTTAGGCGTTTCTAAACAAGACTTATTAAGTGTATGTACAGCTATTATCTCGCAACGTCTATATTCAAATGGAGACAAAAAAGTATGTATTTATGAAATCATGGATCAAAAAACATTGGACTATGTCATTCGATATGGAAAGTATCCTCAAAATTTTAAAACGTTATCTTCGAAAATTACAGAAGGTATTAAAAAAGGATATATCATGGACACACAAGCGGAATACGATTGTATTAGTTTATCGTGATGAAATCGAACAATTTCATGCCTTAATGAACAATGGACTATCTATAGATACATTGATTCATTTAGTTTTTAAAGAAAGTGATGCGATTATTGAACAATTAAAATTGGGAAAAAGTCTGGTTGAGATTTTTTGTATAGGTCAAAAGAAGCTTTATTTTAAATATATCGAAATTTTATCAAATACTATGAATCTATCGGATGTCTTAGATTGTGTAAATCAAATTGAGAAAAGTTCAATCTTGTTTTATGAAAAATTATTAAAGAAAATTGCGTATCCATTTTTCTTATTGATATTTGCATATTTCATGATTTGTTTTTTCTCAAACTATGTCCTTGTTCAAATGAAGGATTATATTCCCAATAATATCATTTTAATTTTTGTTCATTTATTAAAATATCTATTTGGAATTACTATCTTTGTGATTGTTCTATATATTCTTTTGTATTATGTGTTTCTTTATAGATACAATTCAAAATTGAAATGTCCATTTCGTTTAATGAAGAAGATGATTTCTTTACAATTTGTGTGTATGTATCAAAGTCTAGAAAAAACATGTAGTTCTACGCAAGAAATACTTGAAACTCTATCTTCTATCAAATTTAGTGTTGTAGGAATCGTATCGAGTGAAATATTAAAATATTTAATGCAGGGTGTATCTATAGAAGAAAGCTTTAATCGGATAAAAGTATTTGATTCGACATTTAAAAAAATGTTGAATTATGCGCTTGTAGCTAATAGTATGTCATTCTTTTTAGATCTTTATATTCAGAAGAGTACTTTAGATATTGAAAAGTCTATAAAAAAGGTTTCCAATGGGGTTCAAATCTTTTCTTATATAAGCATTGGAATCTTGGTTTTAATTGTTTATCAAATTATGATGATGCCATTAAATATGTTGAATCAATTTTAGAAATGGAGAGAAATGTATGGAAAAGAAAAATGGTTTTACTATTTTAGAAATGATGATTGTGATGTTGATTGTCGCATTGTTGTTGTTGATTACTTTGCCCAATATTCAACAAAAAGAACAGGTGATCCGTAAAAAAGGTTGTGAAGCCTTACTTGAAATTGTGAATTCGCAAATTATGTTATATGGGATTGATCAATTAGAAACACCGTCAAGTGTACAAGAATTGATTGATTTTGGATATTTAAAAAAAGGACAAGATACATGTCCAGATCATAGTAAAGTGGTGATTGAAAATGGACAGGCCATATCTCAATAAAAATGGGTTTACATTCATGGAAATGTTAATTGTACTTTTGATTGTATCTCTTTTAAATTTTGGGTTATATACGAAAATGAATACATCTCTATATGTTTTTATGAAACAAGTTCAAACACTTTGTATAACGGCTCAAGAAAAGGCTTATGTAGAAAATCGAAAAATTTCTATAGATATAAATGAAAAGATGGTGGTAGACGAAAAGAATTATTTTATGCCTAAAGATGTTGCGTGTGATTCTGTTTCTTTTTATTACAATGCCAAGGGGAATATATCAAAGGCTTTCACATTGTATTGTCAGAATTCACATACAAAAATGAAACTTGTCTTTCAATTAGGATCGGGGAGAATACGTCTTGAAAAAGTATAATGGATTTTTGTTGGAAGATGCTTTGTTTGCGCTTTTTGTGATATTGGTTTGTGCAAGTTTATTCATAAATGGCTTATATACTGTTTATTTTCAAAGGAATTTAAAGATTGATGAAAAAATTGAGAAGAAATGGTTTCACGTTGATTGAAGCTCTATTAGCCTTATTTATAACAAGTCTAATTTCTCTTTTGGGTTGCATGTTGATAAATTTGGCTTTACATTTTGCCCATATAGATGTAGATACTCAAAATCAATTTGCGATTCTTCAAATAAGAAGAGAATTAAGTATTGTTAGTGAAATTCGAGTGGATGAAGAAAGGTTAGAATACGTTTTAAATCATAAAAAGTATGACTTGTATTTTGATAAAAATCGCATTGTGAAAAGTCCAGGATATGAAATCTATATGGAAAATATAGATTCAGCACATTTTTATAAGAAAGAAGATGGTTATTATCTATGGTTTAAAAAGCAAAACAAAACTTATGACTTTGAACTCTATTAACGGATATGCGAGTTGGATCAGTCTTGTTTGTTTATTTCTTGTTTTACAGATTGTGTCTTTTTTAACGCTTGTTACCATTCAGAATGTATACTTATTAAAAGCAAATCAAAAAAATATTTTAGAACTTTCTATTGTAGATCATGCCAAGCATATGATTTTACATAACAATCGTATTCGCTTATGTCATACAAAGGATGAAATAATGAAAGATATGGATGAAGTAATCATGAATTACAATGTTCATTTTAAGGATTGTTTAACGTATATAGAATGCAGTTATGAAGATATTTTAATGAGGATTTACTATGATGATAAGGCAATCGTTTCACTTGATATTGACGAAAAATGAAAAAAAAGATAAAATTGATGCATAGCGATGAATTAGAGTAGTAAAAGGAAATGGCAATTTTTAGAGAGCTAAAGTTGGTGAAATTTAGCATTGTACAACCTTTGAACTTGCTAAGGAGCTGATGAGTAATGTTATCCGTATACTCTGCGATAAAGAGTTTGAGGGGCACAATGAATATTGTGAACTAAGGTGGTACCGCGTACAAACGTCCTTAGATTTTAAAGGGCGTTTTTTATTTTATAGGAGGCTATTATGTACAATCATTTAGAAGTAGAAAAGAAATGGCACAAATATTGGGAAGATCATGAAACATTTAAAACCGATGTTTGGGATTTCTCTAAACCAAAATTTTATGCACTAGACATGTTCCCATATCCAAGTGGAGTTGGACTTCATGCAGGACATCCAGAAGGATATACTGCAACAGACATCGTTTCACGTATGAAACGTATGCAAGGATATAATGTTCTTCACCCAATGGGATATGATTCTTTTGGCTTACCTGCTGAGCAATATGCAGTTCAAACCGGAAACAATCCAAATGGATTTACACAAAAGAATATTAAGACTTTCACGAATCAGTTAAAAGAATTAGGTTTTGATTATGACTGGTCAAAAATGATTGCAACATCTGATCCAGATTTCTATCATTGGACACAATGGATCTTTAAACAATTGTATAAAGATGGATATGCTAAATATGTTGATATGCCAGTAAACTGGTGTGAAGAACTTGGTACAGTTTTATCCAATGATGAAGTTATTGATGGTAAAAGTGAACGTGGAGGCTATCCAGTTATCCGTAAAAATATGAAACAGCTTTGTATTGATCAGGCTGCTTTTGCGGAACGATTATTAGAAGGTTTGAATGAAATTGATTGGCCAGAATCGACAAAGGAAATGCAAAGAAACTGGATTGGTCGTTCAACAGGTGTTGAGGTTCAATTTGAAATCGTAGGTGGAGGAAAATTCTCTATTTTTACAACATGTATCGAAACAATTTATGGTATTACATTCATGGTGCTTGCACCAGATGGAGATTTAGTACAAGAATTAATGCCAAGAATTCAAAATCAAGAAGAAGTTAAGGCATATATTCAGGAAACTGTTTCTAAGTCTGAAATGGATCGTACAGAATTAAATAAAGGAAAATCAGGATGTCGTCTTGAAGGCATTAAAGCAATCAACCCAGTTAATGGAAAAGAAGTTGAAGTATTTATTGGAGATTTCGTATTGGCTAACTACGGCACAGGTGCTGTAATGGCTGTTCCTAGTCATGATCAACGTGACTTTGAATATGCGATTGCCCATAATATTGACATGATTCAAGTCATTGAAGGTCAAGATGTGAGTGAACATGCTTTTGAAAAACAGGATTATTTAGGAAAAGGATGTAAGCTAATCAACTCCGAAGAATTTACAGGTTTAACTGTAGAAGAAGCTAAAGTTGCAATTACGAAAAAATTGGTAGATATGGGCATTGCAAAAGAAACCGTAAACTATCGTTTCCGTGAATGGATTTTTGCACGTCAACGTTATTGGGGTGAACCAGTTCCAATCGTACACTTAGATGATGGTACAGACTATGTACTTAGTGATGATGAATTACCTTTGATTCTTCCTGAACTAGAAGACTACAAAGGACATAATGGAAAAGCTCCACTTGAAAATGCGACAGAATGGAAACAATACAACAAAAATGGTGTTAAAGGTGTTCGTGAAACAAGTACAATGCCAGGTTCTGCCGGATCTTCATGGTATTACTTACGCTATATTGATCCACACAACAATGAGAAACTTGCAGATCCAGAATTATTGAAACACTGGATGCCAGTTGACTTATATGTAGGTGGACCTGAACATGCGGTAGGACACTTGATGTATTCTCGTATTTGGAATAACTATTTATATGACAAGGGTATTGTCGCATGTAAGGAACCATTTAAGAAATTAGTTCATCAAGGTATGATTTTAGGTGAAAATGGAATTAAAATGGGAAAACGATTCCCAGAATATGTTGTCAATCCTTCAGACATCGTAAAGAAATATGGTGCGGATACACTTCGTTTATATGAAATGTTCATGGGACCATTAGAACAAAGTAAACCTTGGTCAATGGCAGGTTGTGATGGTGCTAGAAGATGGATTGATCGTGTTTATCGTTTGTTCATTGAATCTGGTAAAGTTACAGATACAAATGATGGTAAATTAGATAAGGTCTATAACCAGACTGTTAAAAAGGTTACGGAAGACTATGAATCATTAGGATTTAATACGGCTATTTCGCAAATGATGATTTTTATAAATGAAGCCTATAAAGCAGAAACAGTTTATAAACCATATGCCGAAGGAATCGTGAAGATGCTTTCTTGTATTACACCTCATATTGGTGAAGAAATGTGGCAATTACTTGGACATGATGAAACAATCGCATATGAGCCTTGGCCAACTTATGATGAAGCTAAATTAGTAGAAGATACAATTACTTGTGTTGTTCAAGTGAATGGTAAAGTTCGTGGTAAATTTGAAGCAGCTGTTGGATCAAGTGATGATAAGCTTCAAGAACAAGCTATGAAATTAGAAACAGTTCAACGTCAGCTTGAGGGAAAAACAATTCGCAAGGTTATTGTTGTTAAGGGTAAAGTCGTAAACATTGTTGCCAACTAAGAAGGTGTAGTATGCAGTTACGAAGTATAGATGAAAATAAATATCAAGCCTATTTAGATAGTATTGAATATGCAGATTTTTTGCAATCTGTCGAGCAATCGAATAAATTAAAATCAAATGGATGGCAGGTTGAATACTTGCAATTTGTCGAGAATGATGTTGTTAAAGCTTCAGCTATGATTGGTATTATTCCTTTGATGAAAGTTTTTAAATATTGTTATGTTCCACGCGGATTTATTATGGATTATCATGATAAAGACTTAGTTTCAAGTGTCACGAAAGTATTTAAAGAATATTTGAATTCAAAAGGTATTGTATATGCAGAAATGGATCCAGCAATTCAACTTCAACAAAGAAATCAAGATGGAGATATTGTGGAGGGTGGTTTTAATAACTTTGATGTTGTTGAAAACTTGAAATCTTCAGGTTTTCTTCAACTCCCTTTAAAAACAGGATACGATTTATCGAAGGAATGTCGTTTTGTGTCCGTGCTTGATGTGAAAGATAAAACGGCTGATGAGGTATTTAAGGGATTTATTTCAAAAACGCGTCATAATATCAAAAATGCTTTAAAGAACAGTGTTAAGATTCGTGAATTAAGTCGTGATGAATTGTCGATTCTTAAAGAACTTGTAAATATGTCTGGTGAAAAACAAAATTATGACACATTTACCTTAGAATTCTTTGAGAACGAATATGATCACTTTAAACAAAATGTGAAGGCATATATGGCGTATTTGGATGTGAATGAATATGTTTCAAATATTGAAGATGGAATCAAAAAAGAAACAGAAACGATTGAGCGTGCAAATGAGACATTAAAGGAAAATCCATATTCTAAAAATTCGCAGAATCGTTTGAAGATTGCAACTAAGAACTTAGAGTCTTTACAAAAACGACAGGAAGAAGCTAAAGAAATAAAATCAAATTGCTCAGATGAGCTGCCTTTAGCTGCGGCAATGTTCTTGTTCTATAAAGGAGAAGTTTACTATTTGTCGAGTGGTTCAAATGAACGATATAAAAAATTCAAGGGTCCATATGCGCTTCAGTGGTATATCATTCAAAAAACGATTGAAGAAGGCAATCACACATATAATTTCTATGGTATTAGTGGATTGTTTAAACCAGAAGAAGAAGGTTATGGTGTCTTTGATTTTAAACGAGGATTTAATGCAGTTGTACATGAATATATTGGTAACTTCATTCTTCCGTGTAAACCATTTATCTTTAAAATTTACAACAATTTAAAACATATTTGTTGAGTTTAGGTTCTAGATTCGATATAATGGATTCGCTATGATAAGAAAGAGTACACAGATTATCTATTTCTTAGAGAGAAACTGGTTGGTGTAAAGTTTCAAATAGACCTGTGGAATACACCTTGGAGCTTCAATTTTGACGTATACCTGCGTTAAAGGTTTAAGTGCATACAATTATTCTTTGTATGAAGTAAGGTGGTACCGCGATTAAATCGTCCTTATAGGGCGATTTTTTTATTTTCAGGGAGGACAAAATGGAATTATTTGAAGAATTAAAATGGCGTGGGCTTGTTGACAATGTTACAAGTGATGAAGTAGAAGATGTAATCAATAATGGGGAAGTCACATTCTATATTGGTACAGATCCAACAGCAGATAGCTTACACATTGGGCACTATTCATCATTGTTGATGGCAAAGCGTTTAGAAAAACATGGACATCACCCAATCATGTTGGTTGGTGGAGCTACAGGATTTATCGGGGATCCAAAGGCAACTGGAGAAAGAAGTATGTTGACTCCAGAAGTATTAAAATCAAATTATGATGCTTTACATGCACAAATCTCTAAATTATGGGGATTTGACATGGTCAATAACTTAGATTGGACTAAAGATATCACAATCATTGATTTCTTGCGTGACTATGGAAAATTATTCAACGTAAACTACATGTTGAATAAAGAAACAGTAAAGAAACGTTTGGATTCTGGTATTAGTTATACAGAATTTTCTTATATGATTCTTCAATCTTTGGACTTCTTAAATCTATATCAGACAAGAGGTTGTACAATGCAGATTGGTGGACAAGACCAATGGGGAAATATTACTTCAGGTTTGGAATTGATTCGTAAAAAATGTGGCGCTGATGTTAAATGCTATGGTTTAACAATGCCACTTATCACTAAGGCAGATGGAACTAAATTTGGTAAGAGTGAAACAGGAACTGTATGGTTGGATCCTAAAAAGACTTCACCTTATGAATTGTATCAATTCTTATTCAATACAGATGATTCAAAGGTTATTGAATACTTAAAAAAATTAACATTCCTTACAAAAGAAGAAATTGATGCATTGGAAGTTTCTTTAAATGAAGATGCTGGCAGACGTGAAGCACAAAAGAAATTGGCAGAAGAAGTTGTTCGTGATTTACATGGTGAAGAAGGGTTAGAATCTGCACTTAAGATCACAAATGCGTTGTTTAGAGGCCAATTAAATGACTTAGATGAACAACAACGTTTAGATGCCGTAAAAAATATGGATAAAGTAGACCAAGAAGCTGGAAAGACTTTAATCGATGTTTTAGTGGAGGCTAAAATTGCTTCGAGTCGTCGTGAAGCTAGAGAATGGATCAAAGGAAATTCAATTAGCTTAAACGGCGTTAAAGTTAATGATGAAACATTGGTTATTGATTCATCACAAGCTTATGTATCAAACTATGTAATCATTCGTCGTGGTAAGAAAAGATATTATTGCTTAAATTTGAAATAAATTAAAAATACGTGGTTAGACATTTTTGCCTTGCCACGTATTTCTTTTTACCATTAATTTATCAATTTCATTTGTCACAATCGTTTTTTTGATTGTCCATTTTGGTTCTATTAAATCTTTCGCAATACCATCACCTGTTAAACGCTCGATAATTATTTCTTTTGGCAATAATTCCAATTGATCGACTACAATATCTACATATTCTTCTAAAGTTAGAATATGGAACGGATGTTCTTTATATTCTTTTGCCATTTGTGTTCCTTCGATTAGATGCAGCATATGAATTTTGATTGCATCGACAGGATGAGAAGATATCTGTTTTATAGTCTCTAACATATCGGATTTTGATTCATTTGGTAAACCATTAATAATATGTACACATGTTTTGATGTTTGTAGATTCTAATTTGTCTAACCAATCAAATACGATTTGTGTTGAATGTTTTCGATTACATCTTTCCATTGTATTTTCATGTACACTTTGTAAGCCTAATTCAAGCCAGACTTCTTTATTTTGACTATTTAAATAGTCTATGATTTCATCATTTAAACAATCGGCACGTGTTGCGATCGCAACGCCAGGAATGTCTGGATCATTGAAAAAAGGATTATATACTTTTTTTAAGACTTCAAGTGGGGCATATGTATTGGAATAGCTTTGAAAATAGGCAAATCCAATACAATCAGGCCACTTATTTTGCATACGCTTTAGACCTTCTTTGTATTGTTTTTGTAAAGAATCATCAAAACATAATATACTATCGCCACTACCCATGCTTGAGCAGAATGTACATCCACCAATACCTTTTGCTCCATCTCGGTTTGGACATGTGAAGCCTGCGTTTAATGGAATTTTAGCGACTTTTTGATGGTATTTATTACGAAAATAATAATTAATTGTTTGATATCTCTTATTGTCGTTTGAATAAGGATAAGGATTGTTCATTGTATCACCCAAAGCATTGTAACATAAAAAGAAACTGCGTGTGCAGTTTCTTATAACTCTCTTCCAATAACTTTAGCGATAGCTTTTCCTTTTTGAACTAGATCAGCATAGCGTTTTGGTTTTAAACTTTGAGCACCATCACTCCATGCGTTTTCTGGATCATCATGTACTTCAATAATCAAACCATCAGCACCAGCTGCGATGGCAGCAAGGGATAAGGATTCAATTAATTTATAATCACCCGCTGCATGGCTTGGATCAATAATAATAGGTAAGTGGGTTCTTTCTTTAATAATAGGTACAACACTTAAATCTAATGTGTTACGAGTATAAGTTTCAAAAGTACGAATACCACGTTCACAGAATATAACGTTTGGATTGCCTTCTGACATAATGTATTCGGCTGCCATGATCCATTCTTGAATTGTTGCAGACATGCCTCGTTTTAAAAGAATTGGTTTTTTTGTTCTACCGACAGCTTTTAATAAGTCAAAGTTCTGCATGTTACGAGCACCAATTTGAATAATGTCTACATTTTCAACGAATTCATCCAAATGATCAGCACTCATAAGTTCAGATACGATAGGAAGCCCTGTTTCTTCTCTAGCTTTGACCATAGCCATAACTCCTGCCGTCCCCATTCCTTGAAAAGCATAAGGACTTGTTCTTGGTTTATAAGCTCCGCCACGTAGCATATCAGCGCCTGCTGCTTTTACTTCTTTAGCAATACGACAGATTTGTTCTTCTCCTTCAACAGAGCAAGGGCCTGCAATCATCGTAATTTTTTTGCCGCCAATTTGAATGCCATTTACATCTACAATCGTGTCTTCTGGATGGAACATACGGTTGGCTAATTTATAAGGTTGGGCAACACGTTGTACGTTATATACAATGGGGTTAGCCAATACACTTTTTTCATCGACAATACTTGTATCTCCAACTAAACCAAAGACATTATAGTTATCTCCTTGAATCATTGTGACTTGAAGATTCATCTTTTCGAATTTGTTGATCAATTTGTCGACATCGTGTTTTGTAGCATTTTTCTTTAAAGTAATAATCATAATAATATCCTTCTTTCCATTTGTGAGTAACAAAAAAGCATTAACAGTAAGAATTGTTAATGCTTAAAAGCCCTAATTAAAATACCATTCAGTTTTGATTGGCTTAATTAGGGCTATCTAAAGTAAAAGTAAAAATATGTTGTATGGATGTTCATGTTAATCACCTGCATATACTATAGCGCAGTTATTGAAAATATGCAAGTTATTTTCTGAAAATAGTTACATTTTAACTTGTCAACCTCCTTGGCAAAACTGGTTATATTTTTGTCATTTCTTGTCGAAAAGTGTAAAACAAAATAAACGTGCTATAATCTAAGTAGCAATACAAATCATATAGGAGGTACATAATATGAAAGTAAATATTGTAGGAAAAAACATCACAGTAACTCAGGGAATCTCAGATAAGATTCATAAAAAATTAGATGTTTTAACAAAGTACTTCATTATTGGTGAGGATGATGTAGCTAACGTTTTAGTTCGTACATATCCGACAAAACAAAAAATTGAAGTTACAATCCCAACACGTTATGCGATTCTTCGTGCAGAGGTTGTAGATGACGATTTATATGCAGCTATCGATCGTGCTGTAGATAAATTGGAAGATCAAATTCGTAGAACAAAAACACGTTTAACACGTAAAAATAAAGAATCACTTGCTGAGGCTTTCTTAGATCACGAATTATTTAATGATGATGAAGTGGATGATGATGAAGTTGTTCGTACTAAATCAATTGTTCCAAAAGAAATGAGTTTAGATGAAGCTATTATGAAGATGGAATTGTTAGGTCACGATTTCTTCATTTATACAGATGATGAAACTAACAAAATTGCAGTTTGCTACAGACGTCATGATGGTGGATACGGATTAATTGAAACTGAATAATACGTAAAAAGGGTAATCCGCAATTAGATAGGGTCGACTAAAAGTTGGCTTCAAAAATTGTAGGG
>NZ_CATVYQ010000031.1:0-24862 GCF_958348295.1 uncultured Holdemanella sp. | reverse complement strand
TTTTTTTAATGCTTCTTTTCCTTATGTGTATTAATAAATAAAAGGAGTGGATGAATTGTGATTAAAACACAGAATCTAAAGAAAGTGTATAAAGATTGTGTGGCACTTGATGCAGTTTCTATGCACATAAGAAAAGGGGAATTTGTTGCGATTATTGGAGCAAGCGGAAGTGGAAAAACTACCATGCTCAATATTATTGGTGGTTTAGATACGGATTATATGGGAAGTTGTGTAGTTCGAAATAAAGAGATGTCTTCTTTATCGGATGTAGAGTGTTGTACATTAAGAGGTCGATACATTAGTTATGTATATCAATTTTTTAATCTGATTTCTTTTTTGACAGTGAAAGAAAATGTGTGTTTGGCAAGTCAAATTAAAGGGAAAAAAGTGGATGAAAAAGAATTGAATCAAGTATTGAAATTGCTAGGATTAGAGCATAAAAAAGATCGTTTTGCGAATGAATTGTCTGGAGGTCAACAACAGCGCGTTGCGATTGCTAGAGCAATTCTTGCACATACAGATATTATACTGGCCGATGAGCCAACGGGAAATTTGGATGGTGAGAATGCAAAAAATGTGATGGACATTTTAAAAGCGTTGAATAAAGAGGGGAAAACAATTGTATTGGTTACGCACGATTTAAAAATCGCCAATTATGCAGATCGAATCATTCGTTTAGAACAGGGAAAGATTGTATGAATATAGTCAAAAAATATAGAAGTCGTAATAAGAAAAGCTATGTATTGTTAGTGAGCATTCTGTTTTTATGTACATTTCTTTTAACTTCTCTCTTTGTAGTAAAAGACTCTTATGATTTATATCGAATCAATGCAGCTAAAAGCTTTTATGGGGATTATGACGTTAAATATACGGCGTATGCGTATACACAAAATAAAGAATATACAGATACATACCTAGATAGTTTAAGTTATGAAACACCAATGCCCTATGCGTATAAAGGTACTTTTGATTCTTTGGTTTCAACCACAAATTTTAGTGTCTATCCAATACGTTTGATAGAAGGAAAGTATCCTAAATCCAATGAGGTGTTGATTCATAAAAAGTATCAGAATAAATATAAGGTAGGGGGCACAATAAAGCTATATGCTAATCAAGATTCTAAAGAATATACGATTAGTGGTGTATATGAAAATCTAAATAATCAGCTCGTCAATTATAGTTTTTATACAGCCACAAATTCAAAAAAGCATGCGATGTATGTCTATGCGAATTTAAAAGATAAATCGGCAATTGCAACACTACCCGTACAGGATTATGAATTGAATTCGGATATGGTGGTTGCCAAATATCATTTGAATGTTGAATATGAAAATATTTTTAAATTTATGATCCTGTTTATGAGTGTATGTTGTTTCTTGTTTGTATATAGCGTTTTATCTGTACACTTAAAGAAAAAGAAGGCTTTTTATGATCAACTCTATATATTGGGAATGAATAAAAAGAAAATTCGTTTGTATATGATTAAGGAATATACCTTGCTTTTTGCACTGATTGAGTGTATGGGAATCGGATTTACATTATTATTGTGGGGTTTGTTTTTAAAATGGATTCAAATGAATCTTCCATTTAGCTTAAATCTATCAAGATACCATCTATGTATTTTATTATTGATTTTATTTGTACAATATATATTTGCATTTGGATTGAGTTTAGTACGATCTAAACATTATTTCTTTAGAAAATTAAATATTTCTAATCTATCTATTGTTGAAACAATGAGAAATGGAAATGGTCTGTTTATTGCACTGATTGTTGCGATGAGTTCGATGTTTATATGTGTATCCATGCAGTCATTAACATCTTGGATTCAAACAAATCAACAAGAAGTACAGTATGAACATGATGTGAGTGCCACATTTAATATATTTGATCATACATTGATTCCTGAATTTATTGAGGAATCAAAAGAAATTCTTAAGGCATATGATCATGGATTTAACTATACTATTCAATGCGATGCGAATATAAATAATGAACAAATAGAAACCAAAGTTACAGATGAATATAATGATTTTGTCTTAAGTAATTCATATGAAGGCAATATAAGATTGCATCTGTATAAACAAGGCGGAGAATTAATTGATGTACTCGATCTATCTGTAGAAGAACATATAAATAGTGGGGATAATAAAGTTTTGTATATTCCTGAATCAAAAGTAATGGAATGGCTAAATACATATCCAGATACATTTATTACGGGTCATTTGTGGGTAAATACTAAACAATCGGCATTACTAAAAAAGAAGCTAGACCATATTCAATTGTCTAGAAGAGATGATTTCTATGTAGTCGATAATAAAACGGACGCAAAGAATCTTGCCGAAATCATGAACATGTGTCAAAAAATAGTTCAGTTCTATCAATTTATATTGATGATTACTTCGATCGTGATCGTATATATGCAGTTGTATCAACATTTCTACTCACATAAGAATGAGTATGATCTGTTGCATACCATTGGCATGTCTTATAAAAAAATTCGTAGGATGTATATTGTGAAATTGTTGAGCTTCATAACAATATTGGATGTGATTGTATTGTTGATTCTTCGAACAATTCAAATGGAAGTATTAGTTTTATATTTAATTGGAAGTCTAATACTCTGTACTTTATTTACCAAATTGATTTTCTATCGTATATACAAGTAATGGATTCAAAATGAATACAGAATATACATAAAATCGAGTTCAAATAATTTAGTTAATATCAAATAAGATAGAGAGGTTTACATTAAAAGGTTTAAAGGTTGATTTATATATTTTGATTCATGTTTTTTACTCCCAACTTATTCTTTTTCTCCCAAAATAAGTGTATAATCGGGAGAAAGAGTATTCTCTTTGGGAGGAGAAGGAAATGCGGAATTTTGATTATAGTCATCTTAAAGATCGTACATGGGATAATGAAATATTGTCTTATGTTGCTAAAATTCATGAATTCAAGGGAAAACAAGAACTTTATTTGCGACAAAAACCTGTAGAATTAGAGCGCTTGGTTGAAATAGCTAAAGTACAAAGTACTGAAAGTTCCAATCGTATTGAAGGTATTGTAACCACTAGATCCCGTCTTCAACAATTGGTTGAGGATAAGACAACGCCTAGAAATCGCGACGAAAAAGACATCTTAGGATATCGGAATGTCTTAAATTTAATTCATGAAAATTATCAATATATTCCGTTAAAATCAAATTATATTTTGCAGCTACATCGAGATTTGCTTCAATACACAGATTTATCCTATGGTGGAAAATACAAGGCTTCGCCAAACGAAATAGATGCGGTTTTGCCAAATGGTGAAAAAAGAATAATGTTCAAACCATTAGAGTCTTATGAAACACC
The DNA here is from genome assembly GCF_958348295.1 of uncultured Holdemanella sp. Taxonomy (NCBI): domain Bacteria; kingdom Bacillati; phylum Bacillota; class Erysipelotrichia; order Erysipelotrichales; family Erysipelotrichaceae; genus Holdemanella; species uncultured Holdemanella sp. The sequence continues at coordinate 21,506 of NZ_CATVYQ010000031.1, read as the reverse complement.
AGATGCCATTAAACAAATTTGTAGTAGCTATCAACAAGCTTTAGATCATGAAATTGTAGACTCACTCATATTAATTCCATGTGTAATATTGGATTTTCTTTGTGTTCATCCTTTCAATGATGGAAATGGCAGAATGAGCCGATTACTAACATTGCTTCTTTTGTACCGTAACGACTATGTGGTTGGTAAATATATTAGTATTGAAAAAGAAATAGCGAATACGAAAGAAGCGTATTATCAGGCTTTAGCACAAGCAGATTTAGGTTGGTATGAAGGAACAAATGATCCCGAGCCATTTATTAAATATATGCTTGGCATTATTTTAAAATGTTATCGTGAATTCGAAGAGAGATTAACAATTAGTGAGAAAAGCGGAAAAAGAAGTAGCTCATATGATATTGTTAAGACATATGTAAATAGTACAATAGGTACCTTTACGAAAAGAGATGCTATGGAAAATTGCCCGAGTTTAGGCAGTTCTTCTGTGGAATTGGCACTAAAAAAATTAGTTGAAGATGGTACTATTATTCGTAAAGGTCTAGGCCGCGCATCGCATTATATTAGAAGAGATGTGATTGAATAATTATTACATACTAAAAATATATGACGAATCTTTTCTTATATTAAGTGTGCATGAACAGACAATAATGGGATTAACTGAATTTGAAATATAGTATGTAGTGTTATTGAAATTTAAAATCATAATAAAATAGCTAGAAGTTTGTGCTTCTAGCTATTTTCATCGTCCTTTACATACTCCAATATATCACCAGGTTGACAATTTAATACTTCACAAATGGCTTCTAAAGTGGAAAAGCGAATTGCGGAAATCTTACCTGTTTTCATCTTTGATAAGTTAACGTTACTTACTCCAACTTTCTCAGACAACTCTTTCAAACTCATTTTTCGATCGGCCATGACACGATCTAATCGCAATATAATCTTACCCATAATTATAACGTCTCATCACTCAATTGTTGTAGTTCTTGTCCATATCTAAATATATAAGATAACAAATAGATTAGAGCTGCAAAAACGAGGAAGCTTAAGTGAAGACGAATATCAAAATTGATTTGTGTAACATATTTAGTGTTGAAAAGTAGATCGAAATTGAGTATCTGTTTAAAATATAGAACACGACATACTTCAAGAATATTAAAGACAATACCCCCTGCAAGAATATACTTGGCAAGTTTTTTGATGTGATTGGCAACACGAACATCAAATGGAGTATGATCTATCGTAATTGTACAAATGGATTCAATTGTTTGTACAGCTTTATATATAATAAATACAAATATAGCGATGATTAAGAAAATCAATGGTAACCACATAGACATTTTATCTTTATTTAATGCCAAATCATCATTAAAAATCAATTGAAGATAGTCAATTCTTATACTTCCAAATAGCGTATTATATACATCTTTGTTGAAGGCATAAAATAAGCTAAGTCCAATCGACAACGCAACAGAAATTAAACAAGTCCCTCGAACAATTTCTAAAACGAAACACATTTTCTTCAATAAATCTTTAGACTTATCATTCATGATATTACCTCCTAACATTAAAAAATTAATGTTTATCATTAATTTAATTATATATTACATAAATAATAAGTCAATATATGTTTCACATTTATTAGAAACTTTAGCTCAAAGTGCGGGAGCTGAGGTTGTAAAAAAAGCAGCACTACTAGCTGAGGGTAATGAGTGGATTGATTCTTCCAGATGTTCCTTATGAGGAAAAAGAAGAGTTTGATGTGGTATTAAAGAAGTATGGTTTGGATTTAATCAGTATGATTGCACCAACCAGTCAACAACGTATTCAAACGATTGCCAAAGATGCAAATGGCTTTATTTATTACGTATCTTCATTAGGAGTGACGGGTGTGCGCTCTACGATTACGACAGATATTTCAGTTATGGTAAATCTTGTAAGGGAAGTCACAGATGTTCCTGTTGCGGTAGGTTTTGGAATCTCAACACCAGAACAAGCTAAAAAAATGACGGGTCAATCTGATGGAGCTATCGTTGGTAGTGCCATTGTGAAGATTGTTTAGAAGTATGGAAAAGATGCACCTAAATATGTTGAGGAATATGTCAAAGAAATGGTGCAAGCAATAAAAGAATAAAAAAGTTCTCAGTCCAAATCTGGCGAGACTTTTTAGTTCCATTCCTTGGCTAGAAGAAAATCACGGACGTTACGATGCTTGATTATAAATATTAGCCTCCTTTTGTAGTAAATAACACATTTATAACTGATAATTAGTGCTCAAAATACGATTTTATCAGTTATAACTGATGAAATCTGAGAACAATAAAATAAATACCCATAAGAAATACGGGTACCAATTTAGATTTTTAATTGTGTTGTTTGGTTGATTCATTCCAGTTCACAGAACACTTTAAGATTTGATTTGGAATCTGTTCATTGGTTCCTTTTAATGAATCAATTAAGATTGATGCAGCTTGATAGCCTTCATCATAGGCAGGCTGTACGATCGTTGTGACAGTTGGGCTAGAGAAGTTAGTCCATTCTGTATTGTCAAAGCCAATTAATCCAATTGTATCTGGCATTAGGTTTCGATAATCTTTTAATGCCAAATAGACACGTGGTAATAAGAAGCAGTTGGCTACAAAGATGAGGGCGCGAACACCAAAACGTAATTCATTAAAGAGTAGATCACGTAATGCATCACTTGTTACATCATCTGCTACAACGTGGGTTTTGCATGTTTTTCCTTTTGTTTCTAAAGTGTGTAAAAAATCAGTTGTACGCTTTCAACGTGTAGTGGATCTGCCGTAATCATAATGAATTCATCATAGCCATCATCAATGAGGTGAGTTCCTACATTTAATATAGATTCAGTCATTGATTCATAATATAGGCCTCCTAAATAAAATGGAGGTCTTTTTTGTATAAGAAAAGCTGTGGATTAAGCGATGTTAAAATCACTTTCTGTCTCACAGCTTTTTCTTTCTTTTACTATGAATGGTAAATGAAATAGGCTAAGTCCAATCACTCCAAGCATGATGACTCTAAATAAATAGATATAGTATCCATGATTTAGGTTAAGGAATGGTAGTCCTTCTAATGGTGGTCTTACAATAAACATAAAGTTTGTATCATAAACTGCCAAAATAGAATTCATATATAAATTAAAAACTAATAACGCAAATAATACGACTAAATTGTTTTTAAATGCCTGCATACCTAAGTTTGCATGTTTGAAACGAATCAAATATAGAGAAAACCATGTTAATGTTGCATGATACATGAAACATTGATATACATTGGCTACATTAAATTCAACGCCATACGTTGGAATCAAGATAGCGGCGATTCCTCCACAAGTACCGACAACCGCAAAGAAGTTGATCATTTTTTGTTTTAGTGGACCATCCTTTCCAAAAGTGATGTAGGCCGCAATAAACAATAAGATACTGCAGATATGGAATGGAAGGGATTGCGGATTTAAGTGCATTCCTCCATGTGTACTTGGAATCATATCTGACATCATTTTTGTGGTTTCGCTCAATAAACATATAAACATAAAGAAGTAACAAGCGTTTTGTAGCGTGAAATCTTCTTTTTTCGCATAGTGATTCATAATTAGGATAAATAGAATACAAATTCCTATCCATATAAAGTGTTTTGTAGTAAACATATGCCCTCTCCCTGTAGTCAACAGACTATACCATTCAAAACATAAGTAAACAATGATAAAATTCTTAAACTTATCTTAAATTAAGTGATATACTATGTCATTAGTGAGGTTTTTATGAAGAGAATTGATTTTGAGAATGATACAGTGACAAAAAATATTATAAATGCTGCTTTTCCATTGTTAGTAGCTCAAATAATGAGTCTTCTTTACAATGTTGTGGACCGTATCTATATTGCTCGAATTCCTAGTATTGGAACATACGCATTGGGTGCAATTGGCTTATGTTTTCCTTTGATTGTGATAATAAATGCATTCGCAAATCTATTTGGCAGTGGAGGAGCTCCATTATTCTCCATTAGTCGTGGAGAAAAGAATGGTACAAAGGCAAACTTAGTCATGAATACATCCTTCACGATGTTAGTATTGTGCTCGATTGTTTTAATGATTGTTCTTTATCCTTTGTTGAAGCCAATATTAACCTTATTTGGAACATCTACATCTGCCATGAAATATACCTATCCATATATGATGATTTATCTAATAGGAACACTACCTTCTATGCTTACTTTGGGTATGAATCCATTTATCAATGCACAAGGCTATTCAACGGCAGGTATGTGTTCGGTTTTGATTGGTGCCATTATGAATTTAGTGCTAGACCCAATATTTATTTTCCTGTTTGGACTTGGCATTCAAGGCGCTGCCATCGCAACCCTCATTTCTCAATGTGTTTCAGCTATCTTTGTGTATTGGTTTTTAAAGAATCGTTCGGAATTAAAAGTAAGATTACTTAAAAAAGAGGAGCGGATCGATTGTAAAAGTTGTGCACAAAATATTATTGGTTTGGGAAGCAGTAGTTTTATCATGCAGCTCACAAACAGTTTGGTTTCGATTTGTTGCAACAACGTGCTATCCATAACGGGTGGAGACATATACATTTCAGTTATGACTATCATTTCAAGTGTGAGACAATTAGTTGAAACACCGATTCACGCAATCAATGATGGTTCTAGCCCAGTTTTAAGCTACAACTATGGAGCTAGAAGAGCAGAACGTATTCGAAAGGCCATTAAGGTAATTTCTATACTTGTCTTTGGCTATACAGCCATAGTTTGGAGCACTATTATTTTGATTCCACATATATTGATTCAAGTCTTTAGTTCAGATCCTGTATTAATAAGGAATACCGTACCAGCTTTGAACCAATATTTTGCAGCCTTCATATTCATGGATTTGCAGTATATTGGACAGAATGTATTTAAGTCATTGAATAAGAAGAAACAAGCCATCTTCTTTTCGATATTAAGAAAAGTCATTATTGTCGTTCCTCTTACATATATCATGCCATTATATCTTCATATGGGTACAGATGGTGTTTTCTTGGCAGAACCTGTTTCGAATGTGGTTGGTGGAACTCTTTGTTTCATAACAATGTTAGTAACAATCATGCCAGAATTAAAGAGAATGGAAAATTAAAATGTGATAGAATGATATTCACGAGGTAGAAAAAATGGTACAAGATATTTATCCACATAAATTACACAATGAATTTGATCCCAATGTACAGGCAACACAAAAGGATGTATTGTTGTGTATTGTGAATGGAAAAATTTTAATTCATTTAAATTGTTTTGAGAATAAGGAAGTTGTTTTTCCTAAAGTGAGTGACATACAAGTTGAAAATGTAGAGTATCGTTATTTGTTTTCAATTGATAGTACGAAATATTTCTTATGTGATATGCGATTAGAAGACAATCAAATTCCATCAGGATATGGTTATGTTGAAGAGAGAAGTTTGCGTATTGAAGGGATTGGTCCAAAAGACAATTTGTTTGCGGCCATTACTGGAAAGCATTTGGCAGATTGGTATCGAGATACTAAATTCTGTGGAAGATGCGGACATAAGATGGTGCATTCAACAACAGAAAGAGCGATGGTCTGTCCAGAGTGTCACAATACAGTCTATCCAAGAATTATGCCGGCTGTGATTGTAGGTGTAATCAATGGGGATAAGTTGTTGCTGACAAAATATCGTACAGGATTTAAATATAATGCGTTGATTGCTGGGTTTACTGAAATTGGTGAAACCGTAGAAGAAACGGTAAAACGTGAAGTTATGGAAGAGACAGGAATCAAAGTCAACAATATTCGTTACTATAAATCTCAGCCTTGGGGAAGTGCTAATGATATTTTGTTGGGTTTCTTCTGTAATGTAAAAGGGAATGATGAAATATCTATGGATACTCATGAGTTGAAATATGCAGATTGGGTTCAAAGAGATGAAATCATTCTTCAACCGGGAGAATTTAGTTTAACGAATGAAATGATGAAATTATTTAAGGAAAATAAAGTAGAGTGAAAGTATCACACTCATTCTTCTAAAAATGATGAGGATATGGTACAATAAAGCGTGTAAAAAAATATTTATAGAAAATAGGAGTGAAAAATTATGGCAATTTCTGCAGGTGATTTTAAAACAGGATTAACTTTAATCGTTGATGGTGATCCTTGGGTAGTATTAGATTTCCAACATGTTAAACCTGGTAAAGGTGCAGCTATCTTAAAAACTAAGATGAAAAACTTAAAAACAGGGAATACACAAGAAAGAAACTTCAATGCTTCAACTAAATTTGAACAAGCTAACATTTCTAAAAAAGCAGCTCAATTCTCATATGAAGCAGATTCTACATATTACTTTATGGATTTAGAAACATACGATACTTATGAATTAACAGCTGAACAAGTTGATTTCAACAAATACTTTATTGTTGAAGGTGCTGAAGTATCTTTGATGTTCTTCGAAGGAGAATTATTATCTGTTTCTGTTCCAGAAAAAGTTGAATTAACGGTAGCTGAAACAGATCCAGCCATCAAAGGTGCACCATCTAACCAAACTAAAGATGCAACTACAGATACTGGATTAACATTAAGAGTTCCACAGTTCATCGAACCAGGTGAAAAAATCGTTGTATTCTCAACAGATGGAAAATATGCAGGAAGAGCTTAATCGCTCTTCTTTTTTTAACTATGAATAAAGTTGTATTAATTACAGGTGGTGCTCGTGGTATTGGAAGTGCAATCGCATTGGAACTCGCAAAACATGGTTATGACATTGTCATTAATTATTTAACTTCTAAACAGCCTGCCAAAGAATTAAAAGAAAAAATTGAATCTCAATATCATGTTCGTTGTCTTACAATTTGTGCAGATGTATCCGATGTAGATCAGGTCAATATCATGGTTAGTGAAATTGAAGAGAAGATGGGTGGCGTAGATATACTAATTAATAATGCGGCTGTGGATCTTTCCAATCTATTTCACTTAAAAAATGCCGAAGAATTTAAAAGAACATTCGATGTAAATGTTGTAGGTGCTTTTAATTGTAGTAAAAGAGTCTATAAACATATGTTGGATCAAGAATATGGAAGAATCATCAATATATCAAGTACCAATGGAATTAATACGTATTATCCAATGTGTATCGATTATGATGCTTCAAAAGCAGCCTTGATTTCAATGACACACAATCTTGCGGCTGAATTTGGACCATATATCAATGTGAATTGTGTTGCACCAGGCTTTATTGGAACCGATAATGAACTAGATGGCTATGATGAAGAGTTCTTAAAGGAAGAAACAGAAAAAATTATGGTGAAACGTTATGGAAAACCAGAAGAAGTGGCCTATCTTGTTCGTTTCTTAATTAGTGATGAAGCTAACTTCATCAACAATTCCATTATTCGTATCGATGGTGGACAGATGGGTAGCTGTTAAAAAAGCCTCGAAAGAGGCTTATTTTAGTATATATTTGGTGCTTTGTGCATTTCCTATTTTTTGAACTACATTTTTTTCAATAAGAGAATTTAGAATTCGAATTGTTTTATATTTTGTGAATTGAGTTTCAACTTCTATTTGTGTACGAGATAGTTTTAAATTGTTTTTTAGAATTGAAACAATTGCTTTTTCGTCTTCGCTTAATGAAATCAAATTTGATTCAATAGGCAATATGACAGTGATTGAGTTTTCATAAATTTTAAATTCAGGCTTATTTTGAAAATTATTGTATGAAGCATTTATTCTTTTGATTCCAGAACCAAACATTTCAATATAATTCAGCCTAAAAAAGATGTTCCCGATAATAGGATTTCTTAAAAATGAAATTTGTCCATCTAAATACTCTTTTTCACTTATTTCACGAGGAAGGCCTCCACAAGAAGTGATTTCAATTTTATCTTCGAACATAGAAATGCGTATTCTTGCGTTGATATCCCATAAGCGGTGTACTAGAGAATTAGCTAAAGCTTCTCGAAATGCTTCTTCTGGGATTTTTTCTTTACTGATTCTAAGACTACCTTCAATTTTTTCGTATTGGTAATATTTTTTATACATGTTTAAAATGCGACGATACATTTCTAAAATGGAAATATGATCTAGGATTTCTCGATCCATAATTTCATTTATGTCTTTTCCAAAACGAATGACATCAACACCTTTAAATTGATTTGAATCTGCAATTAATGCAGCCGCATTGTTAAATTTTCCGTTTCTAATAAGTCCTAATGTTCTTAATATATCGGTATTAATATGTTCTACCTCAAGTTTTTTAGAAAGTTCATCTTCTAGTATATGAAAGGTCAAATCTTGTTGAGTAGATTCTTGTTCTTCATAGGATTGATTCAATCCTTCAAGAACGAGTCGATTTAATTCCAATCGATCAACTTCGATAGTGGATGAGTCATTTCTCTTGTATGCTTTTCCTTTATATAAATAAGGCTTAAAAGTTCCTTCAAATACTTTTAGAATGATTGTATTTTCTTTTGTGATATCTAAAGTGTAAGAAGGAATAGGTTTTATTGAATCATTGATTTTGTTTTCTAAATTCAAACAAGCTTCAATTGGATTATCAATACCTTTAATGGTGCCATCATCACAGATGCCAAAGATGATTTCGCCATTTGAATAATTCGCAAAGGCACTTATTGTTTTTAAAAACGAATTGCTGTTCATGTTTTCTTTAAATTCCAAAGTTCTTGTTTCACGCATAGCTATCACATCCTTATACTTATTATAGTATTGTTTGAATCAATATGCAACGATTCAGCTATCGTTGCACAAAATAATGCAATGATTAATTTATCGTTGCATATCGTTTGAAATAAAAAAGATGCACTAGGCATCTTAGTTGTTTTTCATGTTTGTTAGGGCAAGAAGAATAGAAAGTTTTCCATATTCTAATGTTAATCCACCCTGCATATATAAAGTATATGGTTCAACGACTGGAGCATCTGCACTTAGTTCGATTGTACTTCCTTGTGTAAAGCTTCCAGCAGCCATAACTTCATCAAATGGATAGCCAGGCATTGGAGCAGCCATAACACGAACAAATGAATCAATAGGACTTGTGGATTGAATGCCTTGTGTAAAACTAACAAGATTTTCTTTTGATCCAAGTTCTAAAGTTTGAATGATATCCGTTCTTTCATCATTATAAGCAGGTGATACATTCTTGTATCCTAATTTTTCTAGCATATAAGCTGTAAAAACGGCTGTTTTTAAAGCACTCTTAACGGCATTTGGCGCCATGAAGATACCCTTAAAGAAAGAGTTGTTCAAGTTAAAGTTTGCACCCAAATCCTTACCGATTCCAGGAGCTGTTAAGCGTTCAGCGACCATATTGATCAATTCTTTATTACCAGCTACATATCCTCCAGTAGAGGCGATTCCTCCACCTAAGTTTTTCATTAAAGATCCGACCACAACATCGGCACCAATGTGCCCTGGCTCTAATTTTTCAACAAGTTCACCATAACAATTATCCACCATGATAATAACGTCTTTGTTTACTTCACGAATCTTTTTGATGATACGCTCAAGCTTTGAAATGGTTAATGATAAACGGTGAGCATATCCTCTAGATCTTTGGATTTCCACTAATTTCACATTGTTTTCTTTTAAACGAGAAATAATTTTATCATCATCAAAATCATCATTCACTAAATCAATTTGTTCATACTTTACACCATTGGCTTTTAAGGATTGTGTAGAATCCCCACATAAACCAATCATTTCCTGCAAAGAATCATAAGGAGCACCCGAAATGGAAATCATTGTATCTCCATATTTTAATAGGGCAGATAAAGTTAAATATAAAGCATTTGTGCCACTCATGATTTGAGGACGTACCAAAGCATCTTCACATCCGAGTACTGTCGCAAAAATACGTTCAATCTTATCACGACCTTCATCATAGTTACCATATCCGTTGATATCCGCAAAGTCAGAATAAGAAACGTGATTCTCAATAAATGCAGCTAAGATACGATTTGAATTGTATAAACATACGTCATCAATTTTTTTATAAATATCTTTTAAAATGACATCCGATTCTTCTGCCATTTTCAATAAGTCTTTATCAATTTGTTCTAAAATCATAAATAACCTCCAAAAGTCCACTTCTTCTATTATACACGATTTAAATATTTGTGGTATGCTCAAGTCAAGATATGAAGGGAAGTAAAAAATGGAAAAAGTATTATTTTTAGATTCACCCATGAAAGAAAAGCCATATGGTTCAATGCGTATTCAAGAAAAGTTTGGCTTTGGTCCTATGGATAAAAAGATTGGAGAATATTGGGCAATTAGTGCACATGATAATGGATTGAGCAAAATTAAAAATGGAAAATATAAAGGGGAAACATTAAAAGATGTATATTTAAATCACAGAGAATTATTTGCGAATGATCCTCACGATAAGTTTCCTCTATTAGTTAAAATCAATGAAATTCAAGAACCATGCTCCGTACAAGTCCATCCAAATGATGCATATGCTAGAAAACAAGAAAAAGATTATGGTAAGGCTGAATTCTGCCTGTGGCTAGATGTGGAAGAAGGTACAAAAATCATTCGTGGACATAGTGCCAAGACAAAGGAAGAGTTCCGAAAGGCCATAGAAGAAAAAGCTTGGGATACTTTACTTATTCGAAAACCGGTACACGCAAATGAATTTGTTTATACACCTGCAGGAACCATTCATGGTATTGAAGGAATGTTAATGATGGCTGAAGTGCAACAATCCAGTGATGTTACATATCGTATATATGATTATGATCGAAAAGATGCGAATGGGAATATGCGAGAACTACATATTGATCAGGCTATTGAAGTCACAAATATACCGCATATTGAACCAGGTGTGCATCCAACAGTTACGATGTTAGAAGGAAATGAAGTCATTGAATATGTGAATGAAAAATATTTTAGTGTGACTCGATACAAGATTCAAAATGAAATTCAGATCAACAATCCTTCGTATTCCTTATGCTTACCATTAAGTGGAAATGGAATCTTACATATTGATGGAAAAGACTATGATATTCAAGTAGGCATTGGCTTTATCATCACAAGTCATACAAAAAGATACTCTATCCAAGGTAATATCGATTTACTGGTAAGTGTGCCAAAATAATTCTGATTTTATCATTTCTAATCATTTTTTTGTAGAATTCTACATTTTTTCTGACTATAAATTAATGATACACAGATAAAAAGTGGCCTGTATCCTTTACTTTAGGATTTTTGACCACTTTATTTTATCTACAATCATTTTTTTTCTGTAGAATTCTACGCTTTTCAGGATTTATGAAAACTTAGAATGGATTTGAAGAGATCCCCATCTGTTTCAATCATAAATGTACCATTCTGTACTTCGGTAAAACTCTTTACGATGGCTAGTCCTAGACCACTTCCAGATTCATGTCTTGATTTATCTCCACGCACAAAACGTTCGGTGATATCATTGTCAAAATCAAGCGGTGCTTTCGAAGTGTTTTTCATTGTGATCATAACTGAATTACCAATATCTTTTACATCCAAGAATACACGTGTGTTTTCAAGTGCATACTTAGAAATATTCGTAAATAAGTTTTCAAAAATACGATACGTCTTATTTCCATCCAAAGATACATGAATTTCTTTTTCTGGAAGGTTTGTCACAAGCTGAAGATTTTTAGCTTTTAGAAGCTCTTCGTTTTCGGCACATACCTGTTCAATAAATTCAATGATGTTAATATCAGAATATTCTAAATCAATATTACCGCTATTCGCTTTAGATACCTCAAATAAGTCTGTAATTAAAATGCTTAAACGATCTGTATATTGATTCAATCGTTCTAAATAACTCTTTTTATCTTCTTCACTAATACTAGGATCATTTAACAGCTCTACATAATTTTTAATACCTGTTAATGGTGTTTTTAAATCATGTGATACATTTGAAATCAATTCTGTCTTGAGATTCTGTGATTGTACTTGTTCTTTTACAGCTTGTTCAAAACCATCCTTAATTTGATAGATATTATTATTTAAAGATTGGAATAAACCAGAATCTGTAGGCTTGATATTCTCAAAATTACCACTCGATAGATCTTCTGTCATATGTAATATGTCTTGGTATTGACTTTGCACATTTTTGATTTTCTTATAGCCCACAACACTAATGCCAATTAATGCTGTAACGACAACAAAGAAAGAGAAGAATGGAATGTTAAGCAATGATATAAACGCAAGAATCAAAATCAGACATATTGAGAAAATAATATACTTTTTAAGGATTTCATCCGATAAATCGGTTGAAATGATTCGTTCTACTTTATTTGAGAAATAAAGAATAAATTTACCAACCAAAGTTCTATGAAAGAACCAGTCTTTAATCGATGTTGTAAATTGACATTTTAACCAATATACGGATAAACCAATAAAGAATAAGGTGATAGACCATGCAAGAATGTTCACTCCATATACGATAGGCTGACTCAATTCAATATGATAACGATTTAGAATGTGTAAGAATGTACCTTCAATCGAATAGGTAGTTAATATGCATGTACCACTGGCTAGTAGGGCATCAATTGTTAGAAACAAGATGAATGCAGGTTCAAATAACCAGTTATTCACATGTCTAAAGATATAGGCTTCTTTTTCATACGCATATTTATTAAGAAAGACATATAGAGCGATAATGGCACTACAAATCAAGAAGGCTGTCATAAAGAAATAGGCATATTGATCGGCATCTAAATCTAAGAGGTCAATTAGACTTGTATTATCATAATTTAAAACAGCTGGAATATAGAATGTTAATACGACATCACTAGGCATATGAAGTGTATAGCCTGGAAATGGCTTTCCATCACAATAATATGTGCCACCATAGTATTCATAATACTTTTCACTGTTATAGTTAATAAGATTCATAATATTATCCGTTACATTTAAAGTATTCGAATCCAAAGTATCATAATATCTTGTATCTTTTTTCTTTACATTCACATTAAATTGTTTTGAAGTGATTTTATTGTTGACATCACACGTATAAAAGAAGTTTGGATCATTCTCAAAAATATTTTTTGCGCTAGATAAAGATGAGTCTAACCCTTTTTTTATATCTTTTTGAATATCTTCCGGTATATCTTTCTCAAAAGTAATATATTCATACTTTGGATCTTGTTCCAATTTTTTAGCTAGAATAAAAGCTATAAGATTTTGTTCTAAAGTTTCAGGAAGCTTTGTTGGAGTAGCTGTAGAAACATTTGGATAAAAACTTGTCACTATACAAGAACTAATGATGCATAAAGCACATAGTATTGTTAAAAAAATATTTTTCTTTTTCATTGTATATTCTCCATTTTATAGCCCTGTCCCCATACAACCTTAATATAAATAGGCTTTTTAGGATTAGACTCAATCTTTTCACGCAATTTACGAATATGAACCATGATTGTTTCTGTATTGATGGCCTCTTCTTTCCATACTAATTCATAGATTTGTTGGCTAGAAAAGACTTGTCCTGGGTGTGAAATCAATAGTTTTAAAATATCAAACTCTTTTGGCGTTAATTTAATATCCTTTGAATTTAACGTCACTTTTTTTGTCGTATTATTTAACACAAGATCACCAATCATATACTCATCTTCGTTCTTTGTCTCATTCTTTAAATTTAAGATTTGTTCATATCTTCTTAAATGCGAACGTACTCTTGCGACTAGCTCCATACTTTGAAATGGCTTTGTGATATAATCATCGGCACCAATATTTAAACCTGTGATTTTATCGATATCTTCACTTTTTGCACTTAAGAATAGAATCGGAAAGTCATGTTTTTTTCTTGCTTCCATGACCATAGAAATGCCATCCATAACAGGCATCATAATATCTACGATGGCTAAATGAATATCATTTGTTTCAATCTTTTCCAAGCCTTCTTTTCCATTTGTGGCAAGAATCACATTGTATCCTTGATTCTTCATATAAATTCCGATGGCTTCACGAATTCCTTGCTCGTCTTCTACCACTAATATTGTATGTTCCATAAAGTTCTCCTTTTAATAATGTAAATAAAATCCAATGCATGCACATAATATTCCAATGTATAACATAATTATAACCACCTTTCGATAATTTGAAACAATTGCGTAAGACCATAAGAATAGGCAATCAAAGATAATGGCTTTCCTAAAAGTATGATCCAGACAAATTTTTTGAGTGACATATGTGTCAGTCCTGCAAACATGCACAAGAGATCATCGGGTGCACAAGGTAAGAAAATGGCTAACATAAAGAAGGTATCAAATTTATTTTGATCATATGTATACTTCATATATTTGTCGTAATCTTTCTTTTTACATAATTTTAGAATGATTCTTTGACCATATTTACGAACAAGTAAAAAGATACATATGGATCCGATACAAATACCTATATAGTTATATATAAATCCATTTACTGCTCCAAAAGCAGTAATACCCAAGGCACTTGATGCACCACCAGGAATAATAGGAATGATTACTTGAATGATTTGTAGAAAAATAAAAAGTAAGGGTGCCAAAATGCCTGCCTTAGATAGTGCAGATTGTAGAAGCTGTGGATTTGTGAAGTATCCTTGTGAAAAGAAATAAACGCAAATAAGAATCATAAGGATAAATCCAAAGTGTGTTATGTTTTGTATGTTTTTATTTGTCATAAAGTATCACCAGGATTACTATAACGAATAATTATTAAGGTTCTTTAGTGATAAATCTTAAAGTTTTCTAAATAATTGAATCAAAAAGTTGGAAAAGTTGTCAAAAAGACATAAAAAAAGGTTGGAAAAGTGGATAGAATATAAAAAAACAGGTTGGAAAAGATGTTAAAAAGAACTAAAATAAAGTTGGAAGAGTAGGTGATACCATGATTAAACGCTATATACAAAGTAAAATTGAAAGATGGATACAAGATGGAAATAATGCACTGTTAGTTACGGGAGCTAGACAGGTTGGAAAAACATATGTGATTCGAAATTGTTTAAAGAATCAGAATGTAAATTATATGGAATTTAACTTCATTGAACAACCAGAATTGGTTCAGTTGTTTAAAAATAGTACAGATACTAAGGATTTTTTGATGCGTTTATCTCTTGTTGCCAATAAACCATTATCGAAAGGTATGATTATCTTCTTTGATGAGATTCAAGAAGTAAAAGATTTTATTACTAAAATTAAATTTTTGGTGGATGATGGAACATACAAATATGTACTTAGTGGATCTTTATTAGGCGTTGAATTAAATGGGTTGAAGTCAGCGCCTGTAGGCTACATGCAGATACTTGATATGTATCCTTTAGCTTTTTATGAATTTGTTGATGCGCTTGGTATACAGAAAAATATTATTGATATATTAGAAGAATGTTATATTGAGAGAAAAAAAGTAGATGAATTTATTCATAAAAAGATGTTGGATATTTTTAATCTATACTTGATTGTGGGAGGTATGCCACAAGCTGTAAGTACATATTTAGAAACGAACGATTTAAATCGAGTATCACAAGTACAACAAGATATCACACGTTTGTATCGCTTTGATTTTTCGAAGTATGAAGAGAGATATAAGTTAAAGTTAAAAGAGATATACGATGCACTACCTGGACAATTGGATGAAAAGAACAAAAGGTTTCAATTGAATAAAGTGGGTAAAGGAATGTCTTTTAATAAAGTAGAAAATGATTTCTTGTGGCTTAAAGATGCAGGTGTAGTCATACCTGTATATAATGTGTCTGAGCCTAAGCTTCCATTAATGATCAGCGAAAACCGAAATCTGTTTAAGCTATTTATGTCAGATGTTGGATTATTGACGAATATGTATTCAGACTATGTGAAGATGGCTATATTAAATCATGAATCTTCTACTAATAATGGGGCTTTGTTTGAAAATGTGGTGGCACAAGAATTAAATTCTAAAGGATTTAGTTTATATTACTACAATAGTAAAAAAATGGGTGAACTTGATTTTGTGGTTGAACTCGATGGAGAAATCTTGCCATTAGAAATTAAATCAGGAAAAGACTATAAAAGGCATTCAGCATTAAATAATGTGTTGTCTTTAGAAAACTACAATATTAAAAAAGCCTTGGTGTTTTCTCAAGGCAATGTGGAAGTAAAAGATAAAAGAATCTATCTTCCAATATATATGATTATGTTTTTGAAGAATAGGAAATTGAATAATTCTGTATATAAGATTGATCTAAAAGGATTATGCGATTAATACGTCTTATATGTTCGAATAAGTAATGGAAGTTCGGCCACCAACATACCAATCCACCCAGCAAAATATGAGTATGGTAAAGCTTCGATGCCTAGATGTAAGCTAAATACAAGTGGGGCAGCCACAATAACTCGAATAGTCATATTCACTAGACTTGAAATGAGTGTAATTTTTAAATCGCCAATCCCTCTAAAGAAACCTTGGATTCCATTGGTGAAGGCAGGAAGAATATACATGATGGAAATTAAATGTAGATAAGTCACTCCATGCATAATAACTTCTTCATCTTGTACAAATAGACACATTAATGGTTTTGCGAAGACAAAACATACTAGAAAGATAAATATACCATAGATAAATTCTAAGACCATTCCGCAACGAAATCCCTCTTGCATACGATTGTTATTTCCGGCACCCTTATTTTGTGCCATTAAAGCTGTCATAGAGTGGGCAATGTTTTGCTCCGGGGTATACGCAAAATCATCAATTCGATTGACGGCCGTAAAAGCAGCTACAACCGATACACCCATCGTATTGACAATCATTTGAATGCCAAGCTTTCCAAGTTGTACAGTAGCTTGCTGCATTGCGCTGGCCCAGCCATACGCAATGGTGCGTTTTAATAAGGAAATATCAAATACCAGCCACTTTTTACCCAGTTGTAGAAGTGGCACTTTCTTTTGTATATATAGAATACAGAATACGCAACATAAAGCTTCACTAATCACAGTAGAAATGGCACAGCCTTTACTTCCAGCATGTAAAACAACCACAAAGAATAAATCTCCAAAAATATTTAGAATGGAACTGATAATTAAGAAATATAGGGGGGATTTACTGTCGCCTAAAGCACGTAGTGTACTCGCAAAAAAGTTGTATAGAAAGGTAAATACTAAACCGGCAAAGATAATTTGAAGATAGGTAGTAGTCATATTGAAAATAGATGAATCTACCTGCATAAATTTAAGAATTTGTGGTGAAAAGAAGATGCAGGTAAGTGTTAATACAAGTGAAAATACAAGTCCTGCAAGCATAGTTGTGCTCATTTGACGAGATAATGTGTCATTATCTTTAGCCCCATAATACATACCAATCAATATGCTTGCGCCCATACAAAGTCCATTTAGAAATAGGATGAATAATGTTGTGATTGGATTACAAATTCCAACAGCGGCCAAAGCTTCTTTTCCTACAAAGTGGCCTACAATAATACTGTCGACGGCATTGTATGTTAATTGAAATAAGTTTCCTAATACCAAGGGAATGGTAAAGTGAACTAACATAGGCATGATTTTGCCTTGTGTCATATCTTGTGTCATAATCAAACTTCCTTTTTTGTTCATATTTTGCGCTTTTTCATCCAAAAATTCAATATTATGTTAGAATAGTCTCATGAAAATTTCAGTAGAACAATTAAAACAATTAAATAAAGAAGAATATATCTTAATTGATATACGTGATGCCGAAGAGGCATTTAAAAATCCAATCGAAAACAGTATTGTATTAAGTGGAGAAAGTGTTTTATCCAAAGAATTTGATTCAACTAAGAAGATTATTGTCGTTTGTGCTCAAGGATATGTCAGTGATTTTGTCGCGCAAAAACTGCAAGAAAAAGGGTATGCTGCATATAGTGTAGATGGTGGATATGTTTCGATCGTTATGGATAAGATGAACGCAAATATATCGGATGATTTTTGTGCACAAGTCGAAAGAAGTATTATTAAAACGTATCGAAGAAAGATTTGGTCAAAATTTACGAAGGCTATCCGTGATTATGAGCTTGTTAAAGAAGGAGATTGTATTGCGGTATGTATTTCGGGTGGAAAAGATTCGATGTTGATGGCAAAGTGTTTTCAAGAACTGCATAAACATTCACCAGTCCATTTTGATGTGAAATATATTGTGATGGATCCAGGCTATTCAAAAGAGAATCGTGAGGTTATTGAAAGAAACGCCAAAAAGCTAAATATTCCAATTGAAATCTTTGAGAGTGATATTTTTGACAATGTTTTTAATATTGAAAAGAATCCATGTTATATATGTGCAAGAATGCGAAGAGGTCATTTATATAACTATGCCAAGAATTTAGGATGTAATAAAATAGCTTTGGGACACCATTATGATGATGTGATTGAAACCATTTTAATGTCGATGTTATATGGTGGACAAATCCAAACGATGATGCCCAAGCTACATTCCAATAACTTTAAGGGTATGGAAGTTATTCGACCTTTGTATTTAATTCGTGAAGATGACATTAAGGGTTGGGCTAAACATAATGATTTGTATTTTATTCAATGTGCATGCAAATTCACAGAGGCTTGTGCCAATGAAACATGTTTAACACAATCCAAGTCAAAGCGTTTAGAAATGAAAAATTTAATCAAGGAATTAAAGAAAGTCAATCCGTTTGTAGAACAGAATATTTTTAAGAGTGTCGAAAACGTGAGCCTTAAAACCGTGATTGCCTATAAGGATGATAATGCAAGACATCACTTTTTAGATACATATGATGAAGAGGGAAATGAATAGTTTCTCTCTTTTTTTCATTCTGCTTACAAAAATGTAATAATTTTCATTGACTATTTTTCAACACGCTCTATAATGGAATTATTGTGGAGGGTATGTATTATGTATAAAACAGAAAGCTTTAAACCAGATACTTTTAAACCAGCTCGTTTTGAGTCGGATGGAAAAATCACATTGTCAGGAAAAGAAATTCCTTATCATACAATTTGTGAAGACAATGTCATCTATGGACCTGATGGAAATCCAGTCGCATCGATTTTTACTTATGCCTATTTTAGAAGTGATGTAGAAGATACATCGAATCGTCCAGTTGTTTTTGCGTATAATGGAGGTCCTGGATCTAGTTGTATGTATGTGCATGCAGGATTTTTAGGTACACGCCGTATGCAGTATGATGAAGTAGATCGTGAAAGTGCTTTTGGACCTTATAAAGTTATTGATAATCCAGACTGCTTGATTGATGTTGCGGATATCGTATTGATTGATCCTGTTGGAACTGGATATGGTGTATTGATTGATGAAAGTAAAAAGAAAGATTTCTTTGGCATTGAACAAGATGCAGAAGCCTTATTGACAGTGCTTGAAGCTTGGGTTCGTCGCTATAATCGTGGCTTGTCACCAAAATATTTGTGTGGTGAAAGTTATGGATGTACTCGTAGTGCAGTTGCTGCTGGAATTGCAGCAACAATGGGAAGAGAAAGAGGCTATGGTATTGCCTTTGATGGTATTGTATTTATTGGAAATACAGTTACTGTAGGTAAATACTTTGGTGAAGGCTTACCTGTTGAAACAAGTGTATTGGGATTCCCAACATATGCAGGTGTAAACTGGTATCACAATCATCCAACAGATCAAAGTGTGGAAGACTTTGTAAAAGAAGCTAAGGATTTCGCAGATCATGATTATGTGCTTGCACTTTATAAAGGAGAAGCTATTTCAGAAGAAGAAAAAGAACATATCTTGGATAAGGTAAGCTATTATACAGGTGTTTCTAGAGAATATTTGATTCGTCATGGCTTAAAAATTGATGATGATGACTATCGTCAAGAAGTATTAAAAACAAAAGGAAAAGCTGTATCTCGCTATGATGGTCGGGTAACTCGTCCTTTATTAGAGCCAGAACAAGATGAAATCAAAAAGGCATTGTGGGATGATGCGACAGCTGATCGTTATGATACATTCTTCTATGCAGCCTTTACAGGTGATCTACTTCCAAAATTAAATGTAAAATTAGATCGTAACTTTATTCCAGGAACTGATTATTATATGCATTGGGATAAAGAAGAAAAGAAAGGGACAACCGGAGAAGAATTACGTTATGCAATGACTCGTCGACCAGGAATGCGAGCATTCTTTGCGAATGGATGGTTTGATCTATGTACTGAATTTGGATATGCATGGCACACAATGGATCATGCTGGACTACCAAAAGATCGTGTATTCTGGAAAGGATACCAAAGTGGACATATGATTTATCTTGGTGAAGATAATGTTCATGAATTATGTTCAGATATTCGTGATTTTATTCAAGGAAAGAATCCTAAATCTCAATTTTAATAATTGGCTCACTTCGGTGAGTCTTTTTTCTTGCGATAGTAAATAAAGGAAAAAAGAACTTCTAATGAAAAAAATTAGTGAGGTACACAGCTTGATAAAATTGCCTTTTTGAAAGTCACAATGGAATAATCGTAATGTTTAAATGGAACATTTCTCATTTTCGTTAAAATATACAGATAAGCATTTTTAATATTCGTGAAATAATATAATATAACATTTTTAAAATTCGTGAGTAATTGTGATAAAAGATAAAACCGTTGGATTACTACCCAACGGTTTTCTTATAAGGCATTTTTGCACGCATATCTTTTAATCGGTTTAATGCCGCTAGTAAAGTTTCATCTTTTTTCGCAAAGTGGAAACGAATATAGCGATTTTCTTCTTCTTTAAAGAAACTAGATCCTGGAACAGCAGCTACACCCACATTTTTAATGAGATCCACACAGAAATCCAAATCCGAATCATAACCAAACTCACTGATATCGACCATAACATAGTAAGCTCCTTGCGGTTCAGTATGTGGAATATTTAATTCTTTTAAGCCATTGATGAATAAATCTTTCTTGTGTGTATATAGCTTTTGAAGTTCATCATAATAATCATCCTTAAATTCAAGACCGACAACGGCAGCTTCTTGTAGAGGAGCAGCAGCACCAACGGTTAAAAAGTCATGCACTTTCTTGATTTGATTGATGATATGTTCTGGGGCAATACAATACCCTAAACGCCACCCTGTAATGGAATACGTTTTAGATAGGGAACTACAAGAAATGGTTCTTTCAAACATACCCGGTAAAGAGGCAAAATATGTATGTTTGTATGGGGCATATACAATATGTTCATATACTTCATCCGTAATCACATATGTATCATATTTTATGGCAAGACTAGCAATATATTCCAACTCTTCTTTTGAGAAGACTTTTCCGCAAGGATTGCTTGGATTGCATAAAATCAAAGCTTTTGGATTTTGTTTAAACGCATTTTCTAATTCTGCTTTATCAAAGCTGAATACAGGAGGATGTAAAGGAACATAAATTGGATTGGCACCACAAAGGATGGTATCTGCTCCATAGTTTTCTTGAACCTCTCATCACTGAAGTGACGAGATTCTTGGGAACAGGCTTCTATCGAAACCTTTCTTACCAAGCTATCCCCGCAGTTCCTGCGGTTGTTT